>CAWERM010000200.1:0-4192 GCA_963810995.1 uncultured Acidobacteriaceae bacterium
TCACCAATCGCTTTGAACTTCCCCACTGCATCCCTTAACCCCGGCAGGCAACCCAGTGTCGCCGCCAGCGCCATCACCTCCCTTGGCCCCGCCGAATCCAGTGCCACGCGCCCCAGCAGCCGCTCCATATCCAGCAGCCCATTCATCGCGCGCCGTACCTCCTCGCGTCCCCTCAGATCGCCCACCGCCTCACCCACTGCATCCAGCCGCGCTTCAATCTCTCCTAGCTCAGCCGCTGGCCGCAGCAGGGTCGCTCGTAGCATCCGTTTTCCCATCGGAGTCGCACAGGCATCCAGCGTATGAAACAGCGTCGTCTGCACCGACTCACCAGAAAACAGAGGCTCCACCAGCTCCAGGTTCCGCACGCTCACCGCATCCAGAGTTAGGCCTTCTTCGTGAGCATAAAATCGTATTGCATCAATATGTTCCAGACCACCTTGCATGGTTTTCTGCAGGTAATGAACAAGCGCTCCAGCCGCCACCGCCGCAGTCTCATGCCCCCCAATCCCATCCCCTCCAGCGACAGCACGCCTAGCTGTTTCCTCAGCAGCGGCACGGCATACTCCGCCGTAAACACCCAATCCTCCAGTGCCGTCTTCGTCCGCACCCCCTCAAACATTCCCTCTGTCGATGCATCGGGTGCTCCATCTTTCACAGATTTTCCGCCAGCACTGGGTGCCCCAGACGGGGTTCCCGGTGAGCGATCTTGGCTCGCTGGGGTGGCACGTCTCGAATCTGAGACCTGGGAAGTGGCACCACTGACCTTCAGGCTTAGCGATCCAGATTGCGCCACCGACCCCACTCCCATCCCCTCAGCAAACAGCAGCTCCGCCGGCCTTGCCTGCACCAGTTCGTCGGCCAACTGCGCCCAGGCCGTCGCCCCCACAAACTCCGTCGCGCGAAACTCACCCGTCGACAGATCCAGCAGGGCCAGTCCAACGTGCGTCTGCCCCCCGCGCCGCTTCCCGCGACGCTAGCCAGCCAGTTGCTCTGCTCCGCTCCCAGCGAAGCATCCACCACCGTTCCCGCGGTCAACACGCGAGTCACCTCGCGCCGCACAATCTTCTTGGTCAATTTGGGGTCTTCCATCTGATCGCACAGAGCCACCCGGTAGCCCTTCCTCAGTAGCCTCTGGATGTACTGTTCGGCCGCGTGGTACGGCACCCCGCACATCGGCTGCTTCTTTTCCCGATCGCGCGCGGTCAGGGTCAGTTGCAGCTCTCGCGACGCCACAATCGCGTCCTCATAAAAAAGCTCATAGAAGTCCCCTATCCTGCAGAACATCAAGCAGTCGGGATGCGCCTCTTTGGCGGCAAAGTACTGCCGCATCACAGGGGTCTGTGTGCTAGCATCGCTCATCTTCTCATTCGCCATAGCCGAGACGCCAGAATACAGCACTCGCCCCCAGGTTACGTCTTTCCTCTCAAGCGGATGAGCTGCGCTCACCCATTTCCCATCTCTTGTGACTATCATCACATCGCGATATGCCGTTTTGCCTGAATCTAATTGCAGCGGTTCATAGCGCTGGGCCTGGCACTTTGAACCTCGTACGCGGCGTATCGCTCCTCGTATACTGCAACCTGGCCCTATGACTCTTCTTTGGCTACAAGTCGCGGCTGTTCTCTACGCGACCGGCAGTGTCGCTGTGTTTCCCGCCGTGCTCTACAAGAACGAGCGCTGGCGCAGCATTTGTGTGCATCTGGCAGGCATGGGCTTCTTCTTCCACTTCGTCTCCGTGGTCGAAATGCTGGTTATGGCCCATCGCTGGATGCCGGTTGGAATGCGCGAAACCGAGTCGCTGTTGGGTCTGCTCCTGACTGGCCTCTTCTTCCTCGCTTGGTGGCTCTACGACGCCATGTCCCTTGGAATCTTTGCCTTACCGGTTACATTTTTTCTGGTCTTTGTACCCTCGCTAGGTCTCACGCGCTACACCTTCCCCTCGCAGGGCGCGCGCTCCGATTGGCTCATTGCCCACATTGCCGCATTGCTGGCCGCCTCGGTTGCGCTATGTTTCAGCCTGCTCGCGTCCATCCTGTACCTTGCACAGGAGCGCCGCATCAAGCGAAAGAGAAAGGCTGGTGAAGACTCCTGGTTGGCGCCGCTCGATTGGCTTCCCCCGCTGGATACCATCGATCGCATCGCCCACACCACGCTGCTCGTCGGATTTCCCTGTATGACGATCGGTCTCGTCATCGGCGCTGTGCTGGTCCAGGAGACACCCCTTGGCGCCGCATATTTTCTCGACCCTAAAGTGATTGCCTCCTTTGCCATGTGGTGTGTTTATGTGCTGCTCCTGTATCTCAGGCACCGCACCGGGTTGCGCGGACGCAAGGCCGCCTATCTCTCCGGGGCAGTAGTAGTCGCAATGCTCGTAGTCTGGGTTGCAAACCTTCTCAACCATGCGCACAGGATCTCCAATCCATGAGCCAATCCTCTCAGCGCCTCTCGATTGTACCTCAGGCCTACGCGGTCGAGCCCGCGCATGCCTCCGATCAGCCCGCCAACGAATCTTCGCTGGTTCTGGTCGGCATCAATCACACCACCGCGCCCATCGAAGTCCGCGAGCGTCTCGCTATTCCCGCGTCCCGCCTCGCCGATGCTACACGTACTCTGGCCCAGCAGCCTGGAATCCGCGAAGCCCTCATCCTCTCCACCTGCAACCGCGTCGAGTTCATCACCATGCAGGACCGCGCCGCCGATAGCAATCCCCCCGACCTCCTTCGCTTCTTGCATGAGTACTTCGCCGTTCCTGCCGCCACCGTCGAGCCGCATCTCTACCAGTTCCGAGACCGCGAGGCCGTCCGACATCTCTTCCGCGTTGCCAGTTCGCTGGACTCCATGGTCGTCGGCGAGCCGCAGATTCTCGGCCAGGTCAAGGAGTCCTACGCGATCGCCCGCCAGGTCGGCGCCGTCTCCACTGCGCTGGAGCCGCTCCTGCAACGCGCCTTCTCCGTCGCCAAGCGTGTGCGCACCGAGACCCAGATCGGCAGCTCGTCCGTCTCCATCGCATCGGTCGCCGTCGACCTCGCCCGCAAGATCTTCGGCAGCTTGCGCGGCAAGACCGTCCTGATCGTCGGCGCGGGCAAGATGTCCGATCTGGCCGCGCGTCACCTCATCCAGCAGGGCGCAACCTCCATTCTCATTGCCAACCGTACCCACGAACGCGCCGCGCAACTGGCCGGCCAGATCGCCGACCAGATCTCTATGCAGCTCGCCAACGGGCCCATTGCCATCCACGGCTCCGGCCTCGCCTGCACCGCCGAGGTCGTCCCCTTCGACCACCTCTACGAGCAGGCCCCCCGAGCCGACATCGTCATCACATCCACCGGTTCAGAGCAGGCCATCTTCGACCGCTCCCACGGCCAGAGCTTCATGGAACGCCGCCGCAACCGCCCCATGTTCTTCGTCGACATCGCCGTCCCTCGCGACGTCGATCCACTCATGAACCAGGTCGAAGGCTGCTTCGTCTACGACATCGACGACCTACAGCAGGTCGCCGCCGCCCACCTCGCCGATCGCAGCCGGGAGTCAGCCGCCGCCGAAACCATCGTCACCCGCGAGGTCGAACTCTACCAGCAGCGCCTGCAATCGCTCGACGCCGTCCCAGCTATCGTCGCCCTGCAGCACTCCGCCGAGGCCGTCCGCCAGGCCGAAATCGAGCGCATCAACTCCCGCCTCGCCACCGCTGGAGCCGCTCTCACCCCAGAGCAGAAGTCCGCCGTTGAAGCCCTCACCCGCTCCCTCACCGCCAAGCTCCTCCACCCGCAGATCACCGCCCTCCGCAAAAAGCCCGAAGAGTAGTCACCCATTTGTTTGTCATTCCCCGGGTGCCCCATTCATCGCGGTCTTATCGCGATGAGTGGGTATTTGCGCCATGCGCGTGCCGTCTTCTTCCCGTTCCACCCATCGCCCCTCCGTAGACGATCCCTCCTCCCCCGCGCTACCATTTCCCCCGATGACACACTCCGTCAACACTCTCACTCGCCGCACACTCCTGCGCACCAGTGCGTTCGCCGCCGCAGCCACTCTGCTGCCCGCCGATGCGCAGACCAGTAAATCCGCGCCGCTTTCCTACGCCCCCTCCACGCTCAAGCCTCCCTCTCCCGACGCCGATCTGCCCATCCGTCTCGGCATCGCCAGCTACACCTTCCGCACCTTCGATTCGGCGCACCTCATCGACTTCATGCATCAG
>CAWERM010000201.1:0-8705 GCA_963810995.1 uncultured Acidobacteriaceae bacterium
CTCTATTTGCAGACGAGAAGCCGATGCCGGAGGCGGAACGGGTGGTGCTGGAGCGGCTGCGGCGCGATGAGCCTGTGCAACTGGACACGCTGATTGAAGGGTTGGAAGGAACGCTGGGGTCGGCGGAGATCTTTACGGCGCTATTTGAGTTGGAGCTTGGCGGACGGGTGAAGCAGATGCCGGGAAAGAATTATGTGCGCTGCTTCTGACGGGTGCGAAGGCAACTACGGAGATTCTGGCTGCGCCAGAATGACGAACGAAGAACAGACAACGGCAAAAACAACAGCAGATTCCTCCGCTACGCTACGGAATGACAGACAAAAAACAGACAACGGCAAGGACAAAGGCAACGACTGAGATTCTGGCTGCGCCTGAATGACGACGTAAAACAAACAACCGCAGGTCCTTCGACTGCGCCTCTCGCGATGAAGCTGCGAGAGGCTACGCTCAGGATGGCAGCTTTATTATGTGTGCACTGGGCATCTAAATTGGGGTGGGTGGGGTGTTACGGATTTGTAGTGGGGGAGTCTATGGGTGTAGATTCTCGACTGGCCCTGAAGTTTTTTGCGGGGCGGGTGGGTTCGCATCTTTAAGTGGTTCCGTGTTAGGTTCGCATGGGAAGAGTGGAATACGAAGAGATTGCCGTGCGGTAATCGAAGTTGGAGTGAAGGGAACGAATGGCAAAGTCACTGGTGATCGTGGAATCGCCTGCGAAGGCAAAGACGATCAATAAATATCTGGGCGGCGAGTATGTGGTGGAGGCCTCGATCGGGCACATCATGGACCTGCCGAAGAACGACATTGGGGTGGAGCTGGAGCGGAGGACGTTCGAGCCGACTCTGGTGGTGTCTCCGGGCAAGGAGAAGGTGGTGGCGCACCTGAAGAAGCTGGCCGCGAAGTCGGAGTATGTGTACCTGGCGCCGGACCCGGACCGCGAGGGCGAGGCGATTGCCGCGCACCTTGCGATGCAACTGCTGCCGGTGATGAGGGACAAGAGCAAGCTGCGGCGGGTGACGTTCAACGAGATTACGCAGAAGGCAGTGAAGGCAGCGTTTGCACACTCGCGCGATATTGATGAGAACCTGGTGGACGCGCAGCAGACGCGAAGGGTGCTGGACCGGCTGGTGGGGTATCAGATTTCGCCGCTGCTGTGGGACAAAGTGCGGCGCGGGTTGAGCGCGGGACGGGTGCAGACGGTGGCGCTGCGTCTGATTGTGGAGCGCGAACAGGAGATCAACGAGTTCAAGCCGGTGGAGTACTGGAACATTGAAGCAAAGTTGAAGACGGCGAAGAGCGAGGAGTTCACGGCAAAGTTTGTGGGCGTGGATGGGATTGCGGCGCGGGTCTCAAATGGAGTCGATGCAGAGGGTAAGGAGCAATTTCTTGCGAGCGCGTTGCCGGATGGGAAGGCTGTAGATGAGGTTCTCGCTGAGTTGGAGCGCGCGAAGTGGAGTGTGCGCGGGGTGGAGAAGAAGGAGCGGCGGGCCAATCCGACGGCGCCGTATATCACCAGCAAGCTACAGCAGGACGCATCGAGCAAGTTGGGTTTCAATGTGCGGCGGACGATGGGCGTGGCGCAGCGGTTGTATGAAGGCGTGGAGATTGGCAAGGAGGGGACGGTCGGACTGATTACGTATATGAGGACCGACTCGACGCGCGTTTCTCCGGATGCGATTGTGGAGGCGCGGGAGTTTATTGCGAAGCTGGGCAAGCAGTATCTGCCGGAGAAGGCGAATGAGTTCGCGGGCAAGCGGCAGGCGCAGGCGCAGGACGCACACGAGGCGATCCGACCGACGCGGGTGGACTTTACTCCGGATTCGATCCGCGCGAGCTTGAGCGAGGAGCAGTACAAGCTGTACAAGCTGATCTGGCAGAAGTTTGTGTCGAGCCAGATGACGGCGGCGGTGTTCGACCAGACGACGGTGGATATTGCGGCGCAGGCGAGGCGGACGTACGACTTCCGCGTGACGGGCAGCGTGCAGAAGTTCGATGGATATTTGAAGGTGTGGGAGGGCGGATCGGAGGACACCAATCCTGCCGGAGCTGACGCCGGAGCAGGCGTTGGAGAAGATTGCGGTGACGAGCGAGCAGAAGTTTACCCAGCCGCCGCCGCGCTTCAACGAGGCGAGCCTGGTGAAGATGCTGGAGGAGCGCGGGATTGGAAGACCGTCGACGTATGCATCGATCATCAACACGATCCAGGACCGCGATTATGTGAAGAAGATCGACAAGAAGTTTGTGCCGACGGAGATTGGCACGGTGGTGACGGGGCTGCTGGTGAAGAACTTTCCCTACATCTTCGATCTACTGTACACGGCGAAGCTGGAGAGCGAGCTGGATGCGGTGGAAGACGGCCAGGAAAAATGGACCGACCTGCTGAATGGGTTTTACGACCACTTTGAAGAGGAGCTGGTGGTTGCGGGCAGGGAGATGGAAGACATCAAGCGGATGGAGCACGCGACCAACGAGATATGCGACAAGTGCGGCAGCCCGTTGTATCTGAAGTGGGGCAAGTTCGGGAGTTTCTATTCGTGTTCGAACTTCAGCAAGCTGAAGCCGGTGACGGTGTCCGCGGGGCCGTGGAAGAAGGACGCGAAGGCGGTGACGAAGAAGATTGTGAAGGCGCTGAAGTTCCCCATGACGGTGAAGGCGGCGAATGGGCATGTGACGGAGTTCTCGCAGGAGGTTGGCGACGCGAAGGAGATGGCGGCGGCGATCGAGCTGGCGCAGGCGGCGGGCAAGAAGGTGACGGTGGAGCAGGTGAGCTGCGACTTTACCAAGGAGAACTTCGCGGCCAAGCCGGACCTGAGCGCCCCGGGAGCGGACGATGTTCCGGAGGAGGAGTTCTGCGACAATTGCGGGCGGGTGATGGTGCTGCGCAATGGGCCGTGGGGGCCGTTTATGAGCTGCCCCGGCTACTCGGAGGACCCGCCGTGCAAGACGATCCGCAAGCTGACGCAGAAGGTGCAGCAGAAGCCGCCGGTGGTGCTGGACGAGATGTGTCCGAAGTGCGGCAAGCCGCTGTTGCAGCGCGATGGGCAGTACGGCGAGTTCATTGCGTGCAGCGGCTATCCGAAGTGCAAGTATGTGAAGCAGGAGCTGCTGGAGGTGCCGTGTCCGAAGTGCGGCGGCGATGTTGCGGTGCGCAAGACGAAGCGGGGCGATACGTTCTATGGATGCGTGAACTATCCCAAGTGCGATTTTTCGAGCAACCAGAAGATGATCAACCAGGTTTGTCCGAAGTGCGATAGCGCGTACCTGCTGGAGTTGTCGAACGCGAAGGGGACGTTCCTAGTGTGTCCGAACAACCGTGAGGCACTGCCCAAGCGGCGTGCGAAGAAGGGCGCGGCGGAGGCGGGGCCGATGCCGCCGGAGTGCAGCTATCTGAAGAAGGTGGGGCCACCGGCAACGGCGGCTGTCCCCGTGCTGAAGATGCCCGACCCTGAGAAGACGCGCGCGGTGGTGGAGAGCGTAGCTTGACCGGTAATCCGCAAAAGGAGAGAAACTGAATGGCGACAACGGCAGATGCAGAGGTGGTGATGCGGCTTTACGACTTGCGGCGCGAGGAAGCGCTGCGGAAGGCCCGTCAATTTATGGTGTTCGAATTCAATCCAAAAACGCTGGAAGAATTGCGGGCGGTTTCGCGCGACGCGAGGGCAAAGGAGAATGTGTACTGGCGCCAGGCGTTGAGTTACTGGGAGATGGCAGCCTCGTTTGTACTGCGGGGCGCAGTGGATGCGGACCTGTTTCTGGATTGCAACGGCGAGGGCATCCTGCTATATGCCAAGTTCCACCATTTTCATGCCGAGACGGAGAAGGAGTCCGGCAATCGATTCATGCGCAATACGGCGGCTCTGATTGACAAATATCCGGCGGCCCAGAGGATGCATGAGGCGATGTTGGCGAGGTTTGGACCTCAAGAGCCGACTGCCTGAACCTACGAACCTTCGCGGCGCCAATGCTAGAGCGGAATCCCATTCATGCCGCAGCGAACGCGGCATGAATGGGACACCCGAGAAACCGACTTATGATCCCAGGTCTCAGAATCGAGACCTAGGACACCCAATAACGATGGATGGTGTAGGGGCGGACTTTCGTTTTGTTGTCAATTCTGTTACAAAGACGGAGGTAAGTATTTGAGCCAAGGGGCTCACGGCGGCTGCGGGTACTCTCTGCTGGCGCTGTAAAGTATTGAAAAGAATGCGGGATTAGTCTATGGCTAAGGCAGTATGGAATGGTCAGACCCTGGCCGAAAGTGAGAAAGTTGAGACGGTTGAGGGAGTTATTTATTTTCCTGACGAATCGATGAACCGGGAGTATTTCCGGGCGAGTTCGACGACATCGAGCAATACCTGGGGACAGGCCCGGTACTACACGCTGGTGGTGGATGGGCAGGAGAACCCGGATGCGGCATGGTACTACCCCGATCCGAAGCCCGCGGCGCGCAGCGTGAAACACCATGTAGCATTCTGGCGCGGGGTGGAAGTAACGGCGTAGGTTTGAATTTGGTTATTTGAGATGCGAAGGCCCGGCTGATTGCCGGGCTTTTCTGCGTCTGATTGCTCTGTGGTTCGGCGTGGCGTGTATATGTGCCCATCGCTAAAGACGCGATGAATGGGGCATCTGAAGTCCCAGGTCTCAGAATCGAGACCAGGAGCACCCGCCTGGGATTACTTGGGGGTGGGAGAGGGTGGGAGCTTCCAGAGATTGACTGGGGTGGTGGTGGAATAGCGCGCGACATGGACCGTCCAGGCGGCGAACCTGACGTTGTTGGTGTAGACGAGGACGGCGCCTGGTTCGGGCTGAAGACCGATCATGTAGTATTGCACGCCCTGGGAGCGAACCCAGTGCAACATGGCCTGGGGAGGGGAGTTGAAGTATGGGAGGGCATCCGGGCGGGTGATTCCGCCAGTGTCGAGGAGGGGGTGTAGGGAGACGAAGGCGATCTGGCCGATGGTGTACGTGGCGACGGGCGCGTCCGGCGGGAGGCGGTCGCGAATGTAGAGGGCAAGGTCCTGGGTGACCAGGCAGTCGATAGCCTTGTTGCGGATAAAGGGCCGGGCATAGACCAGACTGACTGCGAGGGCCGCTGCGAGCGCTGCGATATACAGGACACGGCCAGCACGCTGTGAGCGTGAGAGCGCCAGCAGCAGGATGACGATGGTGATGCCGGGAGCGGTGAGCAGGATGTAGCGCGTCTGGACGTAGGTGTGGTCGGCGATGTAGAAGAGGGTCGCGATGAGCGGCCAGATGATAAAGATCCAACCTGCTAAGGGGAGGGTGCGGGTCTGCGGTGAGGTTGCGGAGATGGGTTTGGTTGGAGATTGAAAGGCGGAGGCGAAGGCCGTGTAGAGGGAGCGACGGACCGCGGAGGGACGCAGTAGGAGGTAGAGGAGGCCAGCGGCCAGACCGCAGAGGATGAGGGGGAATCCTGCTGAGTAGATGGTGAGGAGATGGCGGGGGACAGAGTCGGTGAGGGCGGCGCGCTTGGCGGCGTTGGTGTTGGGCAGGATGTGGCCGAAGGCGTGCAGGGAGTACATAGACCAGAGGGTGAGCGGGGCGGCGACGAGGAAGAGAGCAGAGGCGAAGGCTGCGAGTTTAGAGAGAGAGGCGGGCTTGCCGGAAAGATGGTTCCACTGGCCGACGAGGGGAAGAATAAGGAGAGCGGAGAGGAAGAACATCTCTGGCCGTAGGAGTGGAGCAAGGCCGATGAGGAGAGAAGCGGTGAGGAAAGATTTTAAAGTGGGCTGGCTGCGGGTGGCGGTCAGGACGGCAAAGCAGGCGAGGCCTGAGGCAGCGACGGATTCCATTCCGGAGAAGGCCCAGTAGCAGAAGTAGGGGTTGACGGCGAGGAGCAGGACGAGAGCGGCGGGGAAGACGGTGGCGGCTGTGCCTGAGGGAAGGATGGAGGCAGCGAGGCGACGGGCGAAGGCGTAGGTTCCGCTGAACGCGAGGGCAGTCCCGAGGACGGTAAGGAGCTTGCCGGCGAGCAGCCAGTCTGGGATGAGGAGATGCATGGCGGCGAGCAGAAAGACCCAGAGTGGGGCGGAGTCTCCCGCGACGACACGGCCGTTGAATGCGAAGCCATGGCCCGAAGCGAAGCTGCGGGCGAACTCGAGATGGATGTAGGCGTCGTCCTCCCAGTAATGCCATGCGTGGACAAACCAGTAGACGCACCAGAGGAGGGCGAGGATGAGGAGGAGCGCGGATGCGATGCGGGCGAGAGATTTATTTTGGTCAGGCATCGGTGGGCGTTCCTTAGGCTTCACAGGCTGCGGGAAGGAATCGTGACTGGACTGAACAGCTGACCTCAGCGGCTAAAGCCGCATTGCAAATGAGTATTTCGGCACGGCTGAAGCCGTGCCCTTAAGCAAGACAAGCTGTGTTGTTACACCATTCATTCGACTTAGCTCAGGACAGGCTCTGTAGACGTGCCGTTAAGCAAAACAGATATTATTCGCGCCTGTTGAGGGCGGCAGGGTTGATTATAGTGCGGCGGGATGAGGCGGATGGGGCGTGAGCGATTATTCTGGAGGCTATGCGACCGTTTCTAGAGTTGGTGGATGTGCATGTTGCACGCGGCGGGCGCACGGTTCTGCATGGGATCAACCTGCGGGTGGAGGCGGGGGAGCAGATTGCGATTCTGGGGCCGAATGGATGCGGCAAGTCGACATTAATTAAGACAATGACGTGCGAGTGCTATCCGCTGGCGCTGGAGGGGACGCGGGTGAGCATATTCGGGCGTGAGCGCTGGGACCTGACGGAGCTGAAACGACGGCTGGGCGTGGTGTCTGACGAGCTACCGGGCAGGGCGACGCTGCGGACGACTGGACGGGACGCGGTGCTGACGGGATTCTTCTCCAGCTCGACGCTGTGGCCGAATTTGGTGGTGACTGCGACGATGCGGGCGCGGGCGGAGGAGGTGTTGGAGCTGGTGGGGGCGATGGGGATAGCGGAGAAGGTAGTGGGGGAGATGTCTGCGGGGGAGCAGAGGCGGGTGATGATTGGGCGGGCGCTGGTGGGGTCGGGGGCTGGCGGGGCGGAGGGTTATGTGGGGTCGAGTGAGAGCCAGATGCTGCTGCTGGATGAGCCGTCGAATGCACTGGATATGGCCGCGCAACAGGGGCTGCGAGCGATGCTGCGGCGGCTGGCGCAACAGGGGACGGGGATTCTGCTGATCACGCACCACATTGCGGACATTCTGCCGGAGATTGGAAGGGTGATCCTGATGCGCGATGGACGGATTGTGGCCGATGACGCGAAGGAAAAATTATTGACTGCACCGGTGCTGAGCGAGCTGTTTGGGGTGGAGGTGCGGGTGATGGAGCGGGATGGGTTCTATCACGCGTGGTAGGGTTTCGTGCGTACATAAAGTTGAGGATGTTTGCGTGATGGACAGATTGCGGACGAAGACTTCGATCCTTCTCGGTGTATTGTGTTTGGCTGTGTTTAGCGGCGGGGCCTTTGGCCAGAGAAAAACGGCCACAGTGTTGGTTGCAAGCCCGATGCAGTCCAGAACTCCTTCGTTACGGTTCCCACGGGTTAGCGGATTGCCCGATGCAGAGGTGCAGCGACAGGTAAACGCAATTCTTGCAACTAGAGAAAGCAAAGACATCAAAACTCTCAAAGAATGCCGGCAAGGAATCCCTGGACCGCCGCAGAAAGACGAGGACTCGGAGTCCACGCGCGTGACGTATCTTACGCCTCACTTCTTGAGTGTCGATGCGCGTTTAACTGTTTGGCAGTGTGCCCCCTATCCTCAACTTGATATACCGGAACCGCTCACAGTTGATTTGAGGACTGGCCGTGAAGTGGACTGGAAGCAATTCTTTGTGAACGGCTTCTTGCCGATTCCTGACTCTCGTGTGCCGCATAAGCCCCAAAGCGATCCGACTGCTAAGCTAACGCTTCTGTACCTTAGCCGGTACAAACAGACGGATCCGCAATGCGTTAGCGCAGTGAAGGATGATATTTCTTACGGCTACGATCTGTGGCTGGATGGTAGTCGAAAGGCGCTTGTAGTTGTTCCGGATTTCCCGCATGTGATCCGTTCATGCGCGGATGAGATTGCTATTCCGCTGAGTGTGGTTCTGCCTTATATCGCGGACGAAGCTACGGCACGTGATTTAGCAAGATAGGTATAGGGCGGGCCTTCAGTCCTTGGAGATTTGTCTGGGATTATACCCTTGGGCTACGCCCAAGGCTGGTATGGGACGCGCCTTCGGCGCTGCGGAATGGCAATATTCTGGTGCGCGAACGGCATATCCCAGGGGCTAAAGCCCACAGATTTGCCTGTTGTGGAATGTCCGGGCTAAAGCCCGGACCTATCTCAGAGACAAGAACATTTAGCGGGGGATGTCGAGGGGGCCGTTGATGTTGTCGTCTTTTTTGCCGGGGGGATGGGCCTTGAACCAGGCGGCCTGATCGGCGGTGAGTTGGGTGGTGTCTTCGCGAAGGTCGCGCAGGGATTCGAGGGCGAGCTTGCGGGTGACGGTGTAGGCGTTGTTATCGGGGAGGGCATTGAGATCGCGGTCCAGCGGTCGATGCCGGTAAGGATCTTGGGCAGGGCGCGGCGGAGGTCGATGTGGCGGGGCGCGTACTCGTCGAGGTTGTCGGATAGCTCGTCGGTGATGGAGGCGAACTGCTGGAGGAGGTCGTGGGTGTCCTGCTCGCGGCCGGGGCGGCGGGGACGGCGCGCCAGCAGG
>CAWERM010000202.1:0-7857 GCA_963810995.1 uncultured Acidobacteriaceae bacterium
CATCGCCTGCGATAGCTTGCCCCACGCAATCTTGCCGTCGGGAATAAATACAATCCGAGCGCAATCCCGCGCGTGCAGCATATGCCGCCATCGCCGCCGAAGTGTTCCCGGTCGACGCGCACGCAACCCACTGGAAGCCGCGCTCTACCGCGACCGACAGCGCGGCCGTCATTCCGGTGTCCTTGAACGACCCACTCGGATTCATCCCCTGGTGCTTGGCCAGCAGCCAATCCACCCCGGCCAGGTCCGCCGAGCGCGGCATCTCGTACAGCGGAGTGTTCCCCTCACGCAGCGTCACCACATGCTCCACATCGCGCACAATCGGCAGCAGTTCGCGGAAACGCCACACCCCACTCTGGTCCACAGCCAGTGTCGAAGTCTTACGCTCCTGCCATAGATGGCGCATCCCGCCTGGATTCGGCAATCTCACCTCCGGCGAAGGATTTGCAACAGAGTCCGCAGGTGCGCCAACATTCCACAGCCCTGCTCCTTCGCTCCACGGATAGATCACCTCATACAGCCCATTGCACTCCGGGCAGCGGAAGTCGCTGCGCGCAGCCTCGCCGGCTATCCTCGCACCGCAGTTTGTGCATCGTAGTTGATGTGTTGTGCTCATCGCTCTTGTCTTTAGCCTATCGCATGCAAACAAATCTGCCCAAGAATCCGTCGCATTCAACCCCATTACTTATTTTCGGCCTGCTCCTTGCTCTACCAGCGGCATACTCCCAGACCGTCCCGCATGAGATACATGTCGCCGCCGCAGCCGACCTCCAACCCGTCCTGCCCGCGCTTGCAGAAGCCTTCACCCACGCCACCGGCATCAATCTGATCTCCCAATACGGAACCTCTGTCGCACTCACATCCCGGATAATCGCGGGCGAACCTGCCGACCTCTTTCTCGCGACTGACTGCGTCCTCCCTGAGCAAATTGTCGCCCATGGCCTGGCAGATTCGCCCGAGCCAATCCCCTACGCACGCGGCATCCTCGTCCTCTGGGCGCGCACCGATTCTCCGCTTCAGCCGCTCACTCAGAACACGCTGCACGACCCTCGAGTCCAATCCCTCGCCATCGCAAATCCCGACCATGTCTCCTATGGAATGGCAGCAGTCGCCACCCTCAGACGCATGAAGCTATACGACCGGCTCAAGCCGCACTTTCTCGTCGCCGAAGACCTTACCCAGACCTCCCAGTTGGTCGAGTCCGGCAAGGCCCAGCTCGGTTTCATCTCGCTCATCGCGGCCTCTACGCCTCACAGGAAGCAAATCGGTTCGTTCATCCTTATGCCGCGAGTCGCCTATGGCGACATCCGCCAGTGTGCTGTCGTCCTGAGTAAATCCACCCACCGCGACGACGCGCATGCCTTCCTCGACTGGCTCCGCTCCCCGCCCATCCAGCAGGCACTCCCCACCTACGGCCTCAATCCAATCCAGTAGAACGGGTGCCTCATCCCATCCTCTTATCACGCAAACCCCAGCAGCACAGGCTCCTGCTCCAGCCGTATCCCTGTTCGCGCCCGTACCCCTTCGATCACCGCATCCCTCAGCGCCACAATCTCCGCCGCCGTCGCTCCTCCGCGGTTCACAATCGCCAGCACATGTTTCGTCGACAGTCCTGCCCGCCCCATCGCAAATCCCTTGCCGAAGCCCACCAGTTCAATCAGCCATGCCGCCGACAGCTTCACCACGCAATCTTCCGCCTTATATCCCCATCCAGCCGGAAACTGCGGCACATCCGCAACCCGGCAGCCCGCAATCGCAGCCAGCCGGGCCAACACATCCACCTCTACCACCGGGTTCTTGAAGAACGACCCTGCGCTGTGCGAGTCCGCATCGTCCGGCACCAGCAGCATCCCTTTGCGCGCGCGAATCCCCCGCACCGCCTCAGCCGTCTGCGCCAGCGTCGGCTTCGCAGTTCCGCGCTCCGCAAAATAATTCTTCACATCGCGATACTCCAGCAGCGGCTTTCCTCCAATCGCCAGCCTGTATTCCACGCGCGCAATCGCGTATCGCCCCTTTTCGGTCAAGTTAAAGATGCTGCGCCGATAACCAAACCCACACTCCGCAGCCGTCAATTCCACCGCCTTCTCCGTCTTCATATCCAGCGCGCGCACACCAACAATTGTCTGCGAGACTTCCTGCCCGTACGCCCCTACGTTCTGCACCGGTGTCCCGCCCACGCTGCCAGGAATACCCGCCAGACACTCCACCCCCGCGCCATTCTTCTCCACCGTCAGTCGCACCACCGACTCCCACTCTGCTCCCGCACTCGCCGTAATGCGTCCCGTCCCATCGCTCTTTTCTTCCCACTGCGGCGCCTCGCCCGTCAGCCGCACCACCACCCCGTCGAACCCCTCGTCGCTCACCAGCAGGTTGCTTCCTCCGCCCAACAGGAAGCACCCCACGCCTTGCGCTCGCGCAAAGCGCACCGCCGCCAGTATCTCCCCCTCGTCGCCCGTCTCCACAAACCAGCGCGCCGCCCCGCCTACCCCCAGCGTGGTGTACTGCGCCAGCCCAACATTCTCCTGAATCGTCACGCAATCAGAGTAGAGCAACCCGTGGATTGCAGCCAGCTAAATGATAGAACTCTGCATCCGCCACACCTTCCAACTCATCAAACAGTAAGGACAACACACCAACAGGTTCGCTTCACCCGGAGGCTTCATGTACCCAGAGATCATGCTTATCCCAATGCGCGAAGAGCTCACCCGTGCAGGCATCAAGGAGGCGCGCACTGCCGCCGAGGTGGACGCAGCGCTGGCACAGCCCGGAACCACCCTGCTGGTGGTCAACTCCATCTGTGGATGCGCTGCCGGTAAGATGCGTCCCGCTGTGCGTCTGGCTTTGCAGCACCCCACCGCCCCCAGTCAGACTGTCACCGTCTTTGCCGGGCAGGATGCCGAGGCCACCCAGCGCGCCCGCGACTACTTCGCCGGCAATCCACCCAGTTCACCCGCCATCGCCATCCTGCGCGACGGCCAACTCATCTACCTCATGCAGCGCTCAGCTATCGAGAGCTCCACAGCGCCCGCCATCGCTCAGGAACTCACCCGCGCATTCGACGCTCACTGCGCAGCCGCCGCATAAATAGGTCAAACTTACCCCCAACAACACTTAGAAGACCTATCTTCGAGGCCCTTTGCTTCACTGCGCAAGGGTTACGCTCAGTTAGAGTTTTCTAAGCCGCAATCAGTCTTTTTTTCTATCCCGATTCGGTGTTCATTTCCTGCTACCCCACTCATCTACACCCTCTTTCGCGCCGATGAGTGCAGCAGGCTATGTCGAGCATCCAACTCACCTCCGCGGAATCTCTTCGGCAGCCCTTCTCCGAGGCGCAGACTCGGGACTCTTCCCTTGTCACACTCGCCTCCGTCCCGCAAAACAACCTGCGCGACCCGGCCCTTCTGGGTGACAGTGTGTCCATCCGCCGTCTGCGCTCGCAGATTCAACGTATTGCTCCATACTTCCGCACTGCCCTTCTCCGTGGCGAGACCGGCTCGGGCAAGCAGCTCGTCGCGCGCGCCATCCATGCCCTCTCACCCGGCGCCGACGGGCCATTCATCGTCGCCAACGCCAGCATGCTAGCCCAATCCGTCGCCCACGGCGAATCCTCGCTCTCCACATCCTCCTCATCCGCCGCTTCCCTGCTCGAATCCGCCGAGGGTGGCACCCTATACCTCGAGCTTGTCACAGAGCTTCCCTTCACCCTACAGGCCGCCCTCTTACGCTTCATCCACGCCTGCGAGGAGCGACGCAATCTCTCTCCGCAGTCCGGACCCAGCGACTTCCACCACTCGGAGCCTCTCCGGATTGACATCCGGATTATCGCCTCCTCTGATCGCGACCTGCGTGTTCTCGCCGCCATAGGACAGTTCCGACAGGACCTCTACGCCCGCCTCTCCGCGGTCGAAATCCTCGTCCCCCCGCTGCGCCAGCGCGCCGAAGACATTCCCATCCTCGTCGACTGGCTGCTGCGCAAGATCGCAGACAACTCCGGCCAGGACCCCAAGCTGCTCGCCAAAACCACCCTGCTCCAGCTACAGCAGCGACTATGGCCCAACAATCTCCGCGAGTTGGAAAGGGTCATTACTCAGGCCGCCGCTCTGGCCGAGGGGGCCATCGTCGAGCCGCGCCATCTGCCGGCCTTGGTCGATTCCGTCACCTCCACCCCTCCCCGCTCCTCTCCCATCCGCATCGAGCGCCTGCACGATGTCATCCAGCAGCACGTCCTCGACGTACTCACTCGCTGCGGCGGAAACAAACTGCGCGCCGCCCAGTTGCTCGGCATCAGTCGCTCCACCCTCTACCGCATGTTGGACGCCGCCTCCATCTCCACCCAATCCCTCTCGCAATAGCCCTCCATAAAATATTCTTCGCAACCTCGTTACACTCTAGATAGTCGCTTTTGCTCCCGAGGTATCGAAGTTCCCATGAAGAAGCTCTGTATCGTCCTTCTGCTCTGTGCATCCGCAGCAACACCGCTGCACGCCCAGCCCCGCGCCACTCCAGCGCCAACGCCAGACGTTGCCCCGACCGCTACCACCGCGCAGGACATCGCCGCCCGTGCGCGTACTCTCTCTCGCCTCTTCGACGAGATCTGGCAGGACAAACTCAGCCACAATCCGGAGTACGCCACCTATCTCGGAGACAAGCGCTACGACGACCAGCTCTCCGACTTCTCTCCCCGCGCCTACAACGACTCGCTGGCCCGCGGCCGCGTCTTCATCCAACGCCTCTCCACCATCGACACCACCGGCCTCTCGCACCAGGAGCAGCTTTCCGCCCAGCTCATGCTCCGCTCCCTCATCGAAGATCAGGAGGCCGCGCCCTTCAAGGAGTGGGAGGCTCTCCGTCAACCAGTACGAAGGGCTGCAACTCGACCTGCCTCAACTCGTCGAACACACCTCCTTCGACACCGCCGCAGACTACGATCACTACATCGCCCGCCTCGCCAAAGTCCCGCTAGCCTTCTCGCAGATAATGACCAACCTACAGTCCGGACTGGACGACCATCGCTCCACACCGCAGTTCCTCATGCAGAAGGCGCTCGCCGAGACCCAGGCCATCGCCGCGCAGAAGCCTGCCGACACTCCATTCGCCCTTCCGCTTAAAAAATTCCCCGCGTCCATCTCCGCGGCCGACCGTAAGCGCATTTCCGACTATATGCTCAACGCTATCACCACCCAGGTCTTGCCCACCTACCAGCGCTTCGCCAAGTTCCTCTCTGTCACCTATATTCCCAATTGCCGCACTGAATCCGGCATCTCCTCTCTGCCCGACGGAGAGGCCTACTACGCCTTCCGCATCCGCCAGTCCACCACGCTCGATAAATCCGCCGCGGAAATTCATCAGATCGGCCTCGATGAGGTCGCCCGCGATCAGACTGAGATGCTCGCCATCGTCCACAAATTAGGCTTTGCCGACCAGGCGTCCTTCACCGCCGCGCTCAAGGCCAACCCCAAGCTCCACCCAACTTCCGCCGACGCACTCCTTGCTACCTACAAGGGCTACATCGCGCAGATGCAGCCCCGCCTGCCCCAGCTCTTCGGCACTCTGCCCAAGGCCAAACTCGAAGTCATCGCCATGCCCGACTACATGGCCCCCAATCAGCCCCAGGCCTTCTACGACCAGGGCACACCCGATGGCAAGCGTCCCGGTCAGGTCGACATCAACACCTACCAGTTCGCAGATCGCTCCCTGGCCGATGTGGAGGCAGTCGCCTACCACGAAGGAATTCCCGGCCACCACCTACAAATCTCTATCGAGCAGGAGCTCACCGGACTTCCCACCTTCCGC
Organism: uncultured Acidobacteriaceae bacterium; assembly: GCA_963810995.1. Taxonomy (GTDB): domain Bacteria; phylum Acidobacteriota; class Terriglobia; order Terriglobales; family Acidobacteriaceae; genus Edaphobacter. The sequence continues at coordinate 5,794 of CAWERM010000202.1, forward strand.
CAGCAGGCCTACTACACCGCCTACACCGAAGGTTGGGCTCTCTACTCAGAGCGTCTGGGCAAGGAGATCGGCTTCTACCAGGACCCCTACTCCGACTATGGCCGACTGGAAGCAGACATGTGGCGTGCCATTCGCCTCGTCGTCGACACCGGCGTTCACTCCCAGCACTGGACGCGCCAGCAGATGGTCGACTACTTCCACCATTACTCCAGCCTCGACGAGACCAACATCCAGTCAGAGGTCGATCGCTACATCGCATGGCCCGCGCAGGCCCTCGGCTACAAGATGGGCCAGCTCAAAATCCTTGAACTGCGCGATCGCGCCAAGTCCGCCCTCGGCCCCAAGTTCGACCTCAAGGCCTTCCACGACGTCGTCCTCGACTCTGGCGCACTCCCCCTCGACGTCCTCGAATCCCAGGTCGACGCCTGGATTCGGTCACAACTTCCCGCGCCCAAACCAGCGCAATAGTCCGCCCTACTTCTTAGAGAACCCCCGCACCAGGATCACCAGATTCCATATCTCGTCCGGCTTGGCGCGGTCGCCCTCGGAGGGCATCTTGCCCTTGCCGTCCCGGATCAACATGTAGATGTCCCTGTCCGACTTGCCTTGCAGTGTCGCCGGATCGTGCCAGTCCTGCATCTTAAGTCCCATATCGGCCACCAGATCGCCCTTGCCGCTGCCGTTCTCTCCGTGGCACATGGCACAATCGATCTTGTACATCGACGTGGCTCGGGCCTCCGATTCAGCCGTGGGCTTTACCGGATTGGTATCAGGCACGGGCGCGGAAGCAGCTGTAGCCTGGTCGGGAGGCGCTGTCTGGTCAGGAGGGGCAGCCTGCTCCGGGGCCGCAGCCTGGGCAAATACAGCCGTCCGGTTTGATGGAGCAGCCGTATTCAAGGCAAGGAATGCTGCCAATACTAGAGGTGGAATTGCAAATAGTAGCTTCTTCATTGCTGACCTCCATGAAGTCGTCCGTAATGACGGATAGCTGACTCCAATGCCTCAAGCGCGCCGATTGCAATCGTTCCTCGCACGCAGAAGAGGCGTACCCCGCCATAGTACGCTTCTCTTTCTTGCACCGTTGTGACCCATCTCACACAGCACCCGGATTGTCTCCAGATTTCCCTCTCCGTCCCCCATGTCGACTCTGGTAGCCTGAGAGGATGAGCGATGACAACTATGAACTTCCCGTCCCTGCGTCGGGACTTCCCAACCTGCGTGTCGCCATCCTTGGCGCGGGCAAGATGGGCGGCATCCTGTTGCAGGCCTTCCTCAAGAACAATCTCCTGCTCCCCGAGCAGTTGGTCGCCACCGTCCAGCATCCCGACCGCGCACTGGCTCTTCCGCGCAGTTCGGCATCAACGTCGATTGCGATAATCTCGCCGCCGCTCAGCAGGCCGACGTCATCCTGCTCGGCGTCAAGCCCATCCAGATCCCAGCGCTCATCGTAGAGATAGCCCCGGCTATGAACCCTCCAAGCTGCTGCTCTCCTTCGCCGCCTCGGTCAAGACGCGCTCCATTGAGGATGCGGCCGGTTGCGATCTGGCCGTCATTCGCGCCATGCCCAACACACCCGCGCTGCTCCGGCCGGTGCCACCGCACTCTGTTCCGGCCGTTTGTCACCGCCCAGCAGATCGCTCTCGCCCAGCGCATCTTCTCTACCGTAGGTCGTACCGTACTGGTCGACGAGAAGCATATGGACGCCGTCACTGGCCTCTCCGGCTCCGGCCCGGCCTTCCTCTACATCATCATCGAGGCGCTGGCCAAGGCAGGCGTCAACGTCGGCCTGCCGCGCGACGTGGCCACCCTGCTGGCCGCGCAAACCACCTACGGTTCTGCCGACGTATGGTGCTTGAGAACGGTTACCATCCGGCTCTGCTCAAGGACCCGTCATCATTGCCGGCTGTACCGTCGATGGCATCCTCGAACCAAGAAGGAGGATCGCGCGTCGTCTCATCAAAGCGGCGAAACGTGCGACCCAGCGCGCCGAAGAACCTGCCGCAGGTTGATGAATGCCATCTCCCGGCATGGCGCCGCGGATATAGAATTATGTCGTGGCATGGC
>CAWERM010000203.1:0-7199 GCA_963810995.1 uncultured Acidobacteriaceae bacterium
TGACAAGACCGCGCACTTATACCGAGGAGCGGCAGCCCTGGGCGCCGGTCTCCATCTTCACTTATCCCGCGCCCGCCGCCTTGGTATACAAACTACTGCTCTATCCCTTCCCCGGTCATCCAGTCCGGCCCTTCCTGACTTTTCTGACAATCTGCATCGTCGGCTTTGCCTTTGTAGCGTGCTGCATGCCGCCCAGGCAGGGCAGTTCGACTCTCCGCCGCCGCCGCGATCGTCGTCACCGCCGTTTTGGGCTATCCGATGTGGTTTGTCGCCAACCGCCGGAAATATCGAGGCCATTATTTGGGCGCTGGCCGGCTGTTGGCCTTTGCTTACTTCTGCGGGGGAGAACCCGCTCAGCAGCAGTGCTGATCGGGCTCTCGGCCGCGATCAAGCCATTTACCATCCTTTTTCTTCTGCTCCTGCTGCGCCATCGCAGGTACAAGGAGGCGGCGCTTGGAGTGGCAACCGCTGGCTTGATGTTACTGGCGGCATTGACGGTCCTGGGACCGAACCCCTGGAGGGCCTACCAGGACCTAAAACCCGGAATATCTCTCTATGTGGCCCGTTATGTTACGAACTTGACGCCTGTTGAGGAGATGCGCTTCAACCACTCCCTGCTCGATGGAATGAAGTCAGCCGCGGTGACCGTCGAGATGGGCGGCATTTATCCGGTCAAGGCGCTTGTAGAGGTGACACAACTGCGCGCGGAGCCTGGTGGATGACACGGGTGCGCCAAGTTAGTGCGCGTCTACCCGTTTGTCCTCTTCGCCGGACTCGGACTGTTGATTGCCGTCTTCTACCGGATGCCAATGCTCAACCAATTGACCGCGTTAGCCGTGGCTGTGACGCTTTTCCCGCATATTTGAAGGAACTATCGCTGCTGTTCCTGTATCTCCCATTTGCCACTCTGTTGGTGTTCCTGACGCGCGAAGTGGCCGCTGGCAAGGCGACTATCTCATACGCTTCGATGCTCGCATTCGCCTGTATATATGGATTGCTCTTCTCTCCGCTGACGTTCCTGATGCTCTACGCGGGGGACGCTTTCAAGCTGTTGCTGCTGCTTGCGCTGCTGGTTGTGGCGGCACGGTCGCCCATGCGCAGCGAATATTTCGGCGATCTGGCAGTTCACGATGCCATGAAGACCCATTGTCAGTTATAAGACCAGGCGAATTCGTCAAAATCCGCCAGGAGCTTTGGTTCATCCCTTCGAACAGCCACTAGGCTCCGTTGATACGCCAGCTACTTCCTCAATGATCGTCAAGGGTTGTCTCTTCAGTTGCCGGTACATCCGGCCTAGATACTCACCGATTATGCCCAGCAGCATTGCATTGATGCTGATTGAGGCTAGGATGAGCGCCGCAAGGGTGGCAAATCCGGCTGGCCATTGAGAGCCGAGGATAATCTTTGCAGCAGCGTACCCAAGGATCGAAATCAGGGTAATGGCGGAGACCGCAAGGCCAAAGTAAGTGGAGAGACGCAGCGGTACGACGGAGTGGTTCAGGATTCCGTCCATTGCGAGCGTAACTAGTTTGGAGAATGGAACTTGCTCTCACCACGCACACGCGCATTTCGGTTGTAAGGAATTCCAACCTGCTTGAACCCGAGCGTGGCAATGGTACCGCGCAGGTATGGCTGGGCGTCGTCAAAGCTCTTGAGCAGATCGATGACCCGGCGACTGATAAGACGGAAATCTCCAGCATCGACAGGAATCTTCTCTTCGCTGAGCCTGTCGATGAGGCGGTAGAAGAGTACGCGCTGAATGTTGATGAGCCAGGGCTCCTGCCGCTTGGTGCGGATACCGTAAACGACGTCTGCTCCCCCTCGCCATTCCTCCAGAAAGCGGCCAATCAACTCAGGAGGGTCTTGCAAGTCCACGTCAAGCTGGATGGCCGCGTCACCCCTGGCGCGGCTGTATCCGGTCATGATGGAGCGTTGATATCCGAAGTTGCGCGAGAAGCGGTAGGCATGCACACGCTGGTCGCGTTGCGTAAGTTCGCGGAGCAGGGTAAAAGTCGCATCAGTGCTGTGGTTGTCGGTGAAGACGAACTCGAAATCATAGACCCCCGACAAGGGCTCGATCTGGCGAGACACGGTCTCATAGAAGGGGCCGATGTTAAGTTCCTCGTTGAAGACAGGAACAACGATTGAGATGAGTGGTCTGGATTGTGCGGTGTGGGTCATAACTGAGGGTCTCCCGCTTTATCTGCGCTGGCTGTCAGGGCATGGTTGGAACGCTTCCGTGCGGTCGCCATGCTCAGCAGAGCCGGGAGTACTTCAACCTTCGGGACCCAGCCTGGCAGGGTTTTGCCGACCCAGGGTACGAGGACCTGGCCTTCCCAGTACGGCACCGCTCCCCATTGCAGATTAAGGTTAAGGTTTCCCTTGGCGTTGAGATCTTCAACCAGCGTGCGAAGCTTGACCGGAAACGGTGACGACAGAGAATAGAGTGGCTCCATGGCGTAGGACTCCTGGAGCAGTTCCGCCGCTCGGAAAAATGCGCTCACTGTATCGTTGATGTGGATCAGATGGATGATCTGGTCCCCATGAGAGAGGCGCAAGGTTTCTCCTGGTATCGCGTTCGTGATGCGATGCCAAATCTTGGGCCGCGTATCGTTCTCGCCGAATGTGTCATACAGGATAAGAGAGACGGAGCGGACTCCGCGCCGTTCCCGATAGAAGAAGAGAATATCCTGAAATGCGTGTTTGGTTGCGGCATAGAGAGTGTTTGGGGCGTACATGAAGTTTGCGTTAAATTGCCAGTAGGTTCCGGTATTGATGAATACGGGCTGCGTACTGCACTGAGTGGCCGCGAATAGCAGGCACGCTCCCAAGGTAAGATTTCCGTCAATCATCCTGAGGACAGAACGAGAGCTGTCTGGCTCGGCATATACCGCCGCGAGGTGGAAGATGGTGTCCGGAACGACACGAGTGACAATCTCGACGACCGATCCTATTCCACCGCGCAGGACATGAATGCAATCCCCGGGAAGGATGGCGTCGAGGCGTTGATGGTTCTCGTTGACAATTGCGTGAACCTCGATGCCTTTGGCGAGAAGGCAAAGGATGAGCGAAGAACCGATAAATCCATTCCCCCCGCTCACGATAACTTTACGCATGGATTCCTTTCCCATCCGCCACTTACTGCTATCCGAAGACTATTAGATCATCTCCATGCCTATATCTTCTGCACGCGCTGGACGTCGTGGACGCCCTGGACGCGGCGCAGCTTGTCGACCAGGCGATTGAGATGGCGGAGATCGACGGTTTCGACGACGAAGTCCACCACCGCGCCGCCGTCGTCGGTTGCCTCGGAGCTGGAGGAGCGGATGTTGGTGCCCTCGTCGGAGATGATGGCGGTGAACTCCTTGAGCAGGCCGGCGCGGTCGTCGCAGAGGACTGTGAGCTTGACAGGATAGGTCTGGGGTTTGGGCGCGCCCTCGGCACCTGTGTCGCCGGGCAACGGGGCCCACTCCACCTGGATTCTGCGGTCCGACTCGTAAAGCAGATTCTGTACGTTGGGACAACTGCGGGCATGCACCGCGACGCCCTTGCCGCGGGTGACATAGCCGATGATCTCTTCGCCGCGAATGGGGTTGCAACAGCGCGCGCGGTAGACCAGCAGATCGTCCTGGCCCTCCACCTGGAGCGACTCCGAACCCTTGCCGAAGAAGACGCGCTTGACCGCGTCCGACATCTGTCCCAGTGCGTTGCCGACGACTCCCTCGGGAGCGGCGTGGCTCGACCGCCATGGTGGAACCGGGCTCCAGCTTGTTGAGCACCTGGCGCGCGGAGTACTTGCCGAAGCCCACGCCGGCCATCAGCTCGGCCTGCGAGCCCAGGCCATACTCGGCGGCGACCTTGTCGAAGTCGGCCTCGTGGTACTTGGAGAGCGCCATCTTGTACTTGCGCGCCTCGCGCTCCAGCAGCTTGCCGCCCACCTCGATGGCGCGCTCGCGCTGGTGCTCGTTGAGCCAGTGCTTGATCTTGTTGCGGGCGCGCGAACTCTTGGTGAAGCTGAGCCAGTCGCGGCTGGGAGAGTGGCCCGCCTGGGTGGTGATCTCGACGATGTCGCCATTGCGCAGCTTGGTGCGCAGCGGAACGATGCGCCCGTTGACCTTGGCGCCGGTGGTGGTATTGCCCACCTGGGTGTGGATGGCGTAGGCGAAGTCGATGGGGCTGGCGTCCTTGGGCAGCACCACCACCTTGCCCTTGGGAGTGAAGGTGTAGACCTCCTCGGGGTAGAGGTCGATCTTCAGCGTGGACATGAACTCGTTGGGGTCCGACATCTCGCGCTGCCACTCCATCAACTGGCGCACCCAGGCGAGGCGGGCCTCGTCCTTGGCGCTGACGTTGTCGCCGGCCTTGTACTTCCAGTGCGCGGCGATGCCCTCTTCGGCGACGCGATGCATCTCTTCGGTGCGGATCTGCACCTCGAACTGATGGCCGCCGGGCGCGATCAGCGTGGAATGCAGGCTCTGATAGAGGTTGGGCCGCGGCATGGCGATGAAGTCCTTGATGCGCCCCGGCACCGGTCGCCAGATGGAGTGCAGCAGGCCCAGCACCGCATAGCAGTCCTGTACCGACTGGCAGATGACGCGGATGGCCAGCAGATCGTAAACCTGGTCGAGTGGGATCTTCTGCTCGGAGAGCTTCTGCTGGATGGAGTAGAGGCGCTTGATGCGCCACTCCACGCGGCCGTTGATCTTGTGTTCGCGCAGCTTGCCTTCCAGCGTCTTGACAATGCCTTCGAGGAAGACCTCGCCCTCGCCGCGCAGCGCATCCACCTCGGTGGAGAGCTGCTCATACGCGAACGAATCGGTGTACCGAAAGGCCAGATCTTCAAGCTCGCCGCGCAGCTTGCCCATGCCCAGGCGGTGGGCCAGCGGCGCGTAGATGTCCAGCGTCTCGCGTGCGATCTTCTGTCGCTTCTCCGGGGCCAGGTGCTCCAGGGTGCGCATATTGTGCAGGCGGTCGGCCAGCTTGATGAGGACCACGCGTACATCCGTCACCATGGCCAGCAACATCTTGCGGATGTTCTCCGCCTGATGGTCCTCGCGGTTGGCAAACTTGATCTTGTCCAGCTTGGTGACGCCCTCGACGATGTGCGCCACCTGCTCGCCGAAGCGCTTCTCGATCTCTCCGGTGGTGACGTCGGTGTCTTCCACGGCGTCATGCAGCAGGCCTGCCGCAATCGCCGTGGAATCCATCTTTAGTTCGGCCAGCACCAGTGCCACCTCCAGCGGATGGCCCGCATAGGGCTCGCCCGAGGCGCGTTTCTGCCCCTCATGTTGCTCCAGACAGAAGGCCCACGCCTGATGGATGATTTCCAGGTCGTCGCCCGGCCGGTTCTGATGGACTTCTGCGAGCAGGCGCGTGAACTTGGTATCTATCTCGTTGATGGTGGCCGCGCTGGAGCCGGCAAGATGCCCTGCCGCGGATTCCTCCGCCGGGGTGGAATTCGCAGATTCAGGGATGGCAGTCTCAAGCTTGGCAGGCATTGCCGGGTGCGATGCATCCCCAGGCACAAGAGCTGCCTCACGCTCCTTGCCTGCGTCCGTCGCAATGGAGTCGGAACTCGTCCCTTCCGGTCTAGAAGGTACGACTCTCCCGGAGCTTCCCGGGGCCGCTGGAGTGATTGCCATAGCCTATTATAGGCGGCACGGCATGATCGCCGGGAAAAACGTCGGCGCTACTTCTGCGATTGGAAGACATCGCCGGGCAGAAGCGTGCTGGAGACGGCGAAGAGGTGGTAGTTCGTGTAGTGCGCCTCGTAGTAGCCGTGAACCGGTTTCTTGCTGTCGTCCGTGCTTTTGAGGTCGTCGGTCACAGTCTTCGGCAGCCAGAAGGTCTTACCGCCAAGCTCCACCCGGGCATACTCCTCAACATCGGTCACGACTTTATCTTTGCTGAGCACACACGGGAGAAAGGGGGTAATCGCGATGATCCCCTGCAGCCAGATATGTACCTCGCAGTCTTGAACGGTATATTCCAGACGGAGAATCTGGAAGCTCTGCGGATCGACCAAGGCCTTCATCGAAAAACTGGACACGTAGTGACAGCCGACCGACTCAAGATTTGGCATAGCTAGAACCAGAATTGTCCTGTCCGCTCCCTGCATCTCGCCCAAACGATATGTGAGGCATTTGTCATCGATAAAGCGAAGTGCATAGGTGTAGCCGGTAAAGGCGCCAAAAGGAAGAACTTTTTGAAGAACTAACTTCTGACTCTTCGCAATTTTTCCGTCCACCAGCCGGATGGTGCGCGACTCGTCCATCTCGCCCGTGCCGCGCGGTTTCACCTCGAAAGAGGATTCAGTCTTCCTCTCATCCTTGAGCTTGTCACCCACGAAGCGCTGCGAGACCACGGACTCGTCGCTGACGAAGGCGGGAACCGATTTTTTGAACTCCGCGATGTTCTCTCGCACCCGCGCTAGCACGGCATCGACGGTCAGCGCTTTCTGCTGCGCATTGCAAGGGATTGCGGCAAGGAGAAGAGAGAGTGCAAGAAGAGTGAGCGCGGCCCGATACTTCTGGTGAGCGAACATGGACGCATTGTATAACGGCATCATTCTATGAGGTTTCTGTAAGACGGGCTCATGTCGCGTCCACAGGACCGACAATTTGCGTATGCGACAGACTTGGTGATGATGGTCACAGGCTGCTCCAGACCATGCCTGAGACAATGAGGCGAACTGCGCGAGGTTCCAATTTATGGCTACGGCTGCGGTACCAGAGGTGAAGACCATGCATACGCTTCCCGGGGACGCGGTGCGCCAGATCCAATGGCGGTTTGCCGACCGTTTCGATCTACAGATGCTGGTGCAGTCGGCACGCACAGTGGCGCGGACGACGGTGGCGCGCATGGTGGCCGCAGGTGAGCGCAACACCCACGAGTGGACTCCAGCGAAAGCCGAGATGATGGAGGCCTTCGATCGCGCGGGCATCACCGCTGCCTTCATGGAACCCGAGGAGGGCGGATTCATTGCTGGCCCAAAGAACCTTGCGCTGTCGCTTGCTGCGTTTGAGCTGGCGTGGGTGGATGGCGGCGCAGCCACCAGCAGCCTGGCGAGTTTTCTGGCTCTGGCGCCGATCCATGAGTGCGGCACCGCCGAGCAGGTAAAACATTACAAGACCCTGTCCGCTCCTCCACAGGCAGGCGAGGACCGAAAGCCCTGGCGCGGTGCCTTCGCGTTGACCGAA
>CAWERM010000204.1:0-7395 GCA_963810995.1 uncultured Acidobacteriaceae bacterium
GGGATAGCGAACCGATATGCATTATCGACTCCCTGAAAAACGAGGACGGGCAAGAAACCTGGTTTCATGTAATCGCCTTGCGCCAGGCTTTTACCAACCTTTCGCCCGAGGGAGCAACAGATCATTTGGATGAGGTTCTTTCAGGACAAGACCCAGGTGGAGATCGGCTCCTGCTTGGGTTGTCCCAGGTCCAGGTGTCGCGCCGGAATGTCAGGCAACTCTCCAGGCTGCGTGAACACCTGGAAAATTAGTGATTAGTGATGGGCGATCTTCCCAGTGGTTAAGTCAAATTAGATCGTGTTCAGTAGCGAACAATCACCGGATGGGCGCTCGTTACTCACGATGCATACTCGGCACTCATCACCGGGAGTATATTTGCCTGAGGGAGATAATACAAACAAACATCAGAAGACAGGAGGCGATAACATTGCATGTAAAGGTGGAAGAGCTGGTGGGAAAAATCACCCAATAGTTGGAAAGATGCCGTTAAGATCAGCGGTGAAAGAGGCTGCAAAGACTGGGAACCAATCACCGGAGTCGAGGTCATGAACTTTACGGCCAATGTACGAGAATGGGGACATGGTGGAGTACAAGGCGAACGTGAAAATAGCCTATGCTGACAATGCAGGCCAGCGCCGTGCCTAAAGAATTGACTGCTCCAAAGGGAGCGCCAGGGGTGTCCCTCATTGTCACAGATTTTACCTCCTGGGCCTGGACTGCTAGGCGAAGTTCAAAAAGGGGCAGTCCGTGGGTTAAGTAGTCGGAATTCAGAACGCACATAGCAGGAAATCGGTGAGAACAGCAATACGTACAGTTGAAACGTTAACGGCAGAAGAATGTATTGCTGTACTGCTGGTCGTCGATGCCACAGTAGGCATCTCGCAGGAGGACCGTGTGGTGCTCAATCAGGGCATGTCATCTGGCAGCGCGGTTCTGGTGGCGTGGAACAAGAGCGATCTGGTGGACAAGGTCCAAGGTTCAAGGTTCGAGGTTCAAGTTCCGGATTCGCCGCTTCGCGAAGTACGCATCATCCCAACCTCGGCGCTGACCGGTGACGGCATCGACGAGCTGCGTGCGGCGATTGTGGAGGCCGTTACAGGCGCAGAGGGAGGGCCGCGCGAGGCGGGAATGCTCACCAACCTGCGGCAGCATCAAGCGGTGGAGCAGGCGCTGCTCGGGCTGGATGCCGCACACCTCGCCGTGGCGTCTGGGATTCCCCATGAGATGCTTCTGCTGGACCTCTATGAGGCATTGCGAGGCCTGGATGCATTGACCGGGGTGACCACTAGCGAGGATGTGTTGCATCTGATCTTTTCCCGTTTCTGCATCGGGAAATAGAGCGGAGTCCAACAAGGCACAAGTGTGGACCCTAGCTGCTGGCCAGGACAAAGGGCGGGGTGGGGGTCTGCGTGCCGCCATCGTCTTCGATGCTGACCGCGAATCCCTTGGCGGCAACGCCCGTTGGCAGGGTGGGCAGGATGACGCTGGCATTGCCCTGGTTGTCGGGATGGAAGAGGGCGGCGGCGATGGGGCTGCGTCCGTCGGTGGGCAGCAGCCAGAGCTCATATACTTTGCCCGTCTCCAGCGGGTCGAGGTCGTCAACCAGGAAGATGAGGCTGCCGTTCGACGGGTTGTAGGTGACGCGACCGAGGGGCTGTGGTTTGGCCGGGGGCTTGGTCGTCAGGACCATGCGCATGGCGTTGGGGTCGTTGAGCGCGTCTAGGATCGGCATGTTGTGGGCAGCATCGGCGGTGAGGCGCGTCAGGTCGCTTGTCTGAACGCTGAGGCGCGCGCGCTGGGTTATCTCGCCCTGATAGAGGGTGGCGGCAACGGCTGCGAGGCCCGCGGCAACGATCCAGCCAAGCCAGCCGAGCAGGGTGAAGGGAAGGCTGCGCTTCGGCAGTGTGTCTTCGGGCGGAGCAAGGATGGAGCCGTTGCGGCCAAACGCGGCGAGCGCGGGCGGTGAATGCAGGACAGGATGGTTCTCGCGCGTGACCTGAGTCCTCAGGCGCTGGCGGGCTAGTCCCGACGGCAATTGCAGATCGGAGGCGAAGGCGCAGACGGCCAGATCGCCCTGTGCGAGTGCGAGTTCGTTGCGGCACCTGTCGCAGTGCTCGACGTGGTCTGCAAGGCCGGCTGCCTGGTCGTCGGGAAGAAACTGCAGCGCGTAGAGGATCAGGTCTTCATCGTTGGCGTGAGGCGCGTCGCCGGGACTGGCTAGCCCGAGTTGGAGGGTGTGCTGGCTGCTCATGGCTGCACTGCCTCTCGCAAGGCCAGCAGCGCGTTACGCAAGTTTGACGTGACCGTGGCTGCTGGATCGCCGGTCAACTCGGCAATCTCGCTGTGGGTGAGGCCGTCGAAGAAGGCCATCTCCAGCGCCTTGCGCTGCTCGCTGGGTAGCTGATGCAGCAGGGTGCGGGAGCGCTCTGCAAGGCGGTTGCGTTCGGCCTCGATGCTTAGATCGGTGGGCGTGGCGAATGCAATCGAAGCGATCGGGTCGGCGCGGTGTTTGCGGCGTAGTGCGTTGATGGAGCGGTTGCGCGAGAGAACGGCAAGCCATCCGCCAAGGTTGCCCTCGGCCGTGGTGAAGCTGCCTGGAGTGCGCCACAGCTGCATGAAGACTTCCTGTAGGATATCTTCTGCTAGGGCCGAGTCGCTCAGCACGCGCAGGGCAACGGAGTAAACAATTCTGGAGTACCGGTCGAACAGGGTGGCGATGGCTTGCTCGTCGCCCGACTGCACCAGCGAACGCAGAAAGGCATCGTCTGCCGTGGGGTGCTGCGCTCTGTCGAAGACACCGATAGTTCTATCCATGGAACGCACCCATAGATGGTTTGGCCAAGCCGAACCGACAGCGAATAGTGTACTTGATCCTGAACTGTACGCGGCACGATGTACTCTCGAATAGGCATATGAAGATCAGACTGGACAAGGCGCTGGTGGAGCGGGGGTTGTCGGCTTCGCGGGAACGCGCGCAGGCGCTGGTGCTGGCCGGGCGTGTTCTGGTGGACGAACAGCGCGTGGAGAAGCCCGGAACTCCAATTGACCAAAGCGCAAACCTGCGTCTTCTGGGCGACGACGTGCGCTATGTGGGCCGCGGCGGACTTAAGCTGGAACACGCGCTTGAGCATTGGAGGATAGAACTGGACGGGCGCGCCTGCGTCGATGTTGGCGCATCCACAGGTGGCTTTACCGACTGCATGTTGCAGCATGGTGCGGCCTCGGTGCTGGCCGTCGATACTGGCTATGGCCAGATCGCCCACAAGCTGCGCGTGGACCTGCGCGTCATCCTGCGCGAGCGCTGCAATGCAAGACTGTTGGTGCCCGGTGAATTGGCGCTTCCCGGCAATCCACTCGCGATCTCGTTTCTGGCGATGGATGTCTCCTTTATCTCGGCGACGCTGGTGTTGCCCGCAGTACTCCGCGCTCTGGCACCTGCTGGCGAAGTATGGCGCGACGAGGCGGTGGTGCTCATCAAGCCGCAGTTCGAAGCGGGCCGCGAATACGTTGGCAAGGGAGGAATTGTGCGCGAGCAGACAGGACGCAATCTAGCCATCGAGAGAGTGAGGCAGTGCGTGGCGGAACTCGGCGGGAAAGGAATCGACGTCATCGACTCGCCAATCCACGGCATGGAAGGCAACTGGGAGTATCTGCTGCACGCGCACTTCGGCGAGGCAAAGGCTTAACTCTGATTCACTCCGAGGCTGCCGATCTTCTTTTTGCTCCGGTGCGCCTACTGTAGGGTCAAAGTCCCGCTGGCGAAGTCGTCGCTACAGCTACTGGAGACGCTACTGTAAATGACGGCAATGGTCTTTGCATCGGGCGAAATCGTGCCCGTCAGATAGATGCCGCTTTGCGGGATGCTCGCTGGATTGACGCGAACCATCAACTGGTTTCCAAAGAAGTACCCGGATGCCGGCACCGTGACCGAGCCGATACAGTACACGCCTGTAAAGCTCGCCGATCCGCTGTATTGCAGATAGGAGCCCGAAGTGGGGCCGGACTGGTTGAGTGTAGTCGTTACACCGATGCTGTTGCCGGTAACGGACGAGAGCAGCGTTCCCGAGTACGTGCCGTTGAGGGGCGCAATCATGGTTCCCGTGACAGGCCCCTGATCGAGTGTAGTAGTGGTCTGAGCGTTGGTCTGCGTAATGGCGAACGAGCCGCTGAATGTGGTGTTGTTGGTTGTACTGGCAGTAATTGTGATCGTGATTGGGTTATAGCCGACGGTTGCGGTGGTAAGCACGATGTTGCCATCGGCACCGACAGTTCCGCTAACGTTAGGGCTGACGTACGCGAACGGAAAGCTGGGGCAGTAAGGGGGTGATCCTGCCAGGCAGTACATTGGAAAGGCCTCGTCCACATAGGAACCTACACCGGAGACCGTGCTTTCCGTTTGCGTGAGGTAGATGCCGAAGGGAAAGGTGATGCCTGGCCAAGTCGTGGAGGTGAGTGTAATCTCCCAGTTGCCAGTGAGACTTGTGGCTATCGGAGTTGGGCTGGGGGTCGGTTTGTTTGGCAGGGTACAGCCAGCCAGCGCGACGACTGCGGTCAACATCGCAAGTGACTTGAGTTTCATGAGGAGGCCCCCTCAGAGCGCATCTGGTGCTCAATTGATTGCTCTCCAAGAATCATACGCTTGCTCAGGCCTGATGGTGCATATTTTTGACAACCCAAGTGCTTGATTCGAGGTGCTAGTTCGCAGCGGGCGGTACACTGGATAACGATATGCCTTTAGCTGGAATTATCTCCAAGCCGCAGAAGCATGAGCTGGGAACGGTCATGCCCGAGCTGCGCGCGTGGCTTGCCCAGCGTGGTTGGAGCAGCGTTCTGGATCGCGAGAGTGCGGCATATCTGCACGACGCACCGCAGCACGAACAGATAGATAGCGTCGAGCGCGAGCAGATGGCCTCGCGCAAGCCCGACCTGGTTATCGTCCTCGGCGGCGACGGAACGCTGCTGGCGGCGGCGCGCGCCTTCGCCCACACCGTCACTCCGCTGCTTAGCGTAAACCTGGGAGCACTGGGGTTTATGACCGAGGTTCCGCTGGCAGACCTCTACACCACCCTGCAGGCGTGGTGCGATGGCACCGCTGCCGTCGAGGTGCGCAGCATGATCCACGCCGAACTCTTCAGCGGCGGGAAAAAATGCGCAAGTGGGACGCGCTGAACGATGTGGTGGTGGCCAAGGGGACCATCGCGCGCATGGCCGACTTCGCCGTGGAGATCGACGGGCAGCCAGTGGCCACCTTCCGCGCCGATGGCGTCATCCTCTCCACGCCCACCGGCTCCACGGCCTACAACCTCTCCGCCCACGGGCCCATCGTCATGCCAACGGTGAACGCCATGCTCGTGACGCCGATCTGCCCGCACCTGCTCACTATCCGGCCCATCGTTGTGCCAGGCGAGTCGGCCATCAGCGTGTGCGTGGTGGGCGTGCCCAACCAAACCTATCTCACCGTAGATGGCCAGGAGGCGGTGCCCATGCAGGTTGGCGACCAAGTGAACTGCTGCCGCAGCCAGTCTAGCGTGCGCCTGCTGCGCATGCAGCCCAACGGCCTCTTCAATGTGTTGCGCTCCAAGCTGAAGTGGGGCGAGCGGTAACGCCCATGGCCTCCAGCTTCGCATGTAAAAATCGGGTGCCCCATTCGTGCGCAGTCTCTCTGCGTATGGGTGGGAATCGCGATCCATGCATGACTCGCGCCGCGTTCATCCTCCTCACCGCGCTGCTCTTTGCATCCGCTCTTGCCGCGCAGGAGTTCTCCCACCCCGACAGCGAACCCGCTCCGCAGGCCGCGCTCATCCAACAGGCCAACGACGCGCTGGCCGCCAGTGATTATGCCGCCGCCCTTAAGTTACTCGCCGGCCTCAACAGTCAGCTCCCCAACAATTCGGAAGTCCTCTATGACCTCGGCCTCACGACGGAGGCCCTCGGCTCTGAATCCCCAACCCAACCCGCAGCGGACAACAAAGCTCCCAGCGCCGAGTCGTACTACCGCCAATCCATCGCCGCCAACCCGCTCTTTCCTGCCGCGCACGTCGCCCTCGGCCTGCTGCTAGCCCGTACGGCGCGTCCCAGCGAGGCCCACGCCGAACTTACCACCGCAACCCAGCTTTCAGACGTCGCGCCCGCACTCAAGGCCCGCGCCTTTCGCGCGTTGGCCAGGATGGACCTTACCGGGAACACCCAGCAATCCATACCACCCAACCCCACAGCCGCCTCCGCCGATCTGCTCGCCGCCCTCAAGCTCACCCCCGAGGCGCCCGAAGACATCTTGCTTGCCGCCGAGATCGCCGAGTCTTCCGCCGACCTGCCCGCCGCCGAGAGCGCCTATCGCCGCTACCTAGCTCTTGACCCGCAAGCCTCACAAGCCATCGCCGCGCTGGCCCACGTCCTGCTTGGCGAGCGCCGCACCGCCGACGCCGAAGCTTTGTTGACGCCCGCCCTCGCCGCCCACCCAGCCGATCCCTCCCTCACCGCCCTGCTTGCCCGCGCCGACCTCAGCTCCGACGATCCCGCAAAGGTCGCCCAAGCTGCCCCACTGCTGGAAAAACTCCACGCCGCCAATCCGCAAGACGCCAACATCGCTCGCCTTCTCGCCCGCGTCTACTTGGATACCAATCATCCCGATCAGGCTGACCCGCTGTACGCCTCCCTCATCGCCGTCCAGAGTGCGCACCCCGATCCCACCCTGCTCGATGACCGTGCCGAAGCTCTAGCAATACGTAGATCTTTCTGTCCTTCTTCAGCTCAGTTACGTATATACTTGGACTGGCGATTGCCGAGGGCAAGCTAAGCCGTCGGGACCGATCCTTAAGTTTTTCCCGGGGTCGGCGCCGGCCGAGCCCGACAAGAACCTGAGCTCCATGAGGGTGCGCGATCTCCTGAGGATGTCCACGGGGCAGGTGAAGGAGGAGATCGGCACATTCGCATTCAACAGCCGCGATGACCTGACAAAGGCCTTCTTGCCATGCCGGTGCCCTACAAGCCCGGCACCCACTTCGTCTACAACACGGAAGCGACCTACATGCTTTCCGCGATCGTCCAGAAGGTGACGGGCCAGACCGTGCTCGACTACCTCGGGCCGCGGATCTCCGAGCCGCTCGGCATCGCCGGTCCGACGTGGGATGCGAGCGCCCAGGGGGTCTCGTTCGGGGGTGCGGGTCAGCATCCGCACCGAGGACATCGCGCGGTTCGGCGAGCTCTACCTGCAGAAGGGCCAATGGCAGGGCCGGCGGCTCGTTGCCGCCTCCTGGGTCGAGGCCGCGACCTCGCTGCAGACCTCCAACGGCAGCGACCCGAAAGCGACTGGGACCAGGGCTACGGATACCAGTTCTGGCGCTGCCGGCACGGGTTTTTCGCGGCGACGGCGCCTACGGGCAGCTGTGCATCGTG
>CAWERM010000205.1:0-4366 GCA_963810995.1 uncultured Acidobacteriaceae bacterium
TACTGAAGCCAGCGTGCCCAGCGCCTTTACCGGCGTGGTCGGCGCCGTCACTGGGCTGCACGACTTCCGCGCCAGGCCCCATCTGCGCACCAGCATCGCCAAACCCGACTTCACCTCATCGCTCTCAGGCAGTCACTTCCTGGCTCCCGGCGACCTTTACACCATCTACGACATGAATAAGCTGCTCGCCAGTTCCGCTATCGGCTCCTCTGGAACCGGTTCCTACACTGGTGCGGGAATTGGTACCGGAACCAACTGCAAAAGCGTACCGCCCGCCGGAAGTCCCACCGGCACTCCGCAGCCCACTTGCGGCGATATTGCCGTCATGGGCGCGGTGGACATCAGCCCATCGGACATTGCCAATTTCCGTCTTGCATCCGGCCTCAGCTCCACCAACCTTCCCACCACCGTGCATGAGGGCAAAGATCCCGGCGCGGCCAGCAGTTGCTCCCCCGCAACCAGTTCCAACTGCCCCAGCCCGAACCAGGCCGACCTCGACGAGTCTTCCATCGATCTGGAGTGGTCCGGCGCCATGGCGCCCGGGGCCAACATTCTCTTCGTCAACGCCGCCAACGTCCTACCCGGCGGGGTTGGTGAAGACGCCATAACCCAGACCATCGACCAGAACCTCGCTCCCATCATCTCCGTCAGCTACGGCCAATGCGAGGCCGCATGGGGCTCGTCCATCCTCACCTCCACCAACACGCTTTTCAAGCAGGCAAGCGCGCAGGGACAGACCATTCTGGCAGCGGCAGGAGACGTGGGAGCCACCGACTGCGACTCCCAGTCCGAGACTGCAGCCACCGAGGGCCTGTCCGTCGACTTTCCCGCCAGCTCCCCCTATGTCACCGCTATGGGCGGAACCATGTACAACGGCGATGCCGAGGCCAACTGCAGCAGCGGTTCCTGCAACGGTACGTCGCCCAGCGTTTACGCATCCACCCCCTATTGGGCTGGAACGCCGGGCAGCACCGATGCTGTCAGTTCCGCGCTCTCCTACATTCCCGAAGCGGTATGGAGCGATCTCGGCTACGGATATTTCGGTGGCGGCGGGGGCGGGCCCAGCGCCTTCTTCGCCAAACCTGCATGGCAGCTCGAGACTGGGGCCGCCGGTATGACGACCTCTGTCTCGCCCGACGACGCGCGCGATGTGCCCGACCTTGCCTTGGACGCCTCCGACGTTCACGACCCCTTCCTCTTCTGTGTCAACGGTTCGTGCGGTAACGGTTTCCGCGTTGCCGGTGGGACCTATGCAGGCGACCTGACACCCGCCGGCGGCACATCCTTCGACTCACAGATATTCGCTGGCATGCTTGCTCTCATCGAACAGAAGATCAGCCCCAACTTAGGCAATTGTCCTGGGTACGGCATATGCCGCGGATTTGGCAATATCAACCCCACCCTCTACGCCCTGGGCAACAATGTCGCCTACTACAACCCCACCGGCAGCAGTGCCTTCCACGATGTCACCTCCGGCAGCAATGCCATGCCATGCGCTGCCGCATCGGAGGAATGCCCTTACTCCTTGTCCATCGGCTACGCCGCGGCGACCGGCTACGATCTGGCCACCGGCTGGGGCAGCGTCGACCTCTACAACCTGGCCAACGACTGGAACCTGGTTACTCCGCTTGGCTCGGGTACGCTCGCCGCCAACTTCTCTTCAACAGGCCTCACCGCCTCGGCTACAGCCGTTGCAGCGGGTAGCCAGGTTACCCTCACCGCGACGGTTACTTCTGCAACCTCAGGTTTTACCACCACCCCCACAGGCACAGTGCAGTTCCTGGTCAACAACGTCGCCGTGGCTAGCGCAGTCACGCTCAACGGTAGTGGTGTCGCAACCACCATGTGGACCCCAACTTGCACGAATCTAGGACCGCAGCACTTGACCGCCGTATACACCGGCGACTCCAACTACCAGGGCTCCATCGGTCCGGCGTTGAACGTCAACTATGAGTTACCAAGCGCTAATACTGGGGCGTTTGCCAACCCCGCGCTGATCGTCACCGTCAGTGTTGGCTCTACCTGCCCTAGCTTCTCGGTCACGGCTCCGCCGGCCACGGTCACCGTCGCCGCGGGTGGTACCATTCCACCCGTCACCATCACCGTTACTCCGATTAACGGCCTCTCCGGAACCGTGGTCTTCTCCGCCACCGTGACGGATAGCACAGGCTACGTTCCCGGTATCACGTTTACCCCAGCCTCTATCTCGATTCCGGCTGCCAGCAGCACCACGCTCACCCTTTCCGGCATCACCGCCAGCCTGCGCCTGCCCGGTAAGCCAGGAAAGATGGACCCAGGAACCATGCTGGCGCGGCAGAATCCGGGCGGTACAGTTCCCGGCCCGCCGCAGCTTCGGGGGTCACCATCGCGTCCCTGCTCCTGCTCGTGCTTCCTCGCCGGCGGCGTCTGGGAGGTCTGCTGTTGTTGGCCTTGTCGGTTGCGCTCGCCGTCGGCGCCAGCGGTTGCGGAGGAAGCAGCCAGTCTCGCCCCGCCCCCCACCCCCACCCCCAGCCCCTATGCGGGGACATACTTCAGTCACCGTCATCGGGACCTACACCGGCTCTGGCTCAGCCAACGTCCTGCCGCAGAGCACTACGGTGACCTATCAAATCAACTGAAAGGCAAATCTAGACGCATCGGGTGCCCCATTCATTCCGTGTTCTTGCGGAATGGGTGGGGACTCGGTGTCGTTTCGGAGGGAACGTGGGCTTCAGAGGGTGCTGAATAATTCCCGATTAGGCTGAAAAGTGACACTCAGGGGCTAAAGCCCTATTGATATTGCTTCACTTACGGCATCCGTTCGACTTCGCTCAGGACAGGCTCTGAAGCCGTGCCCATAACAAAACAGAGTTTTTCAACAGCCTCTTCAGCCCCAGGCTGTTGCCTGTTTCCACTGACAATTGACAACTCACAACTTCTTTAACGCCGCTACCCACTCCATGGCACTGTCGACGATCGCATCCGGCTCCGCTGCCGCAAGGCTCTGCGGGGCCAGACCATAACTGCATCCGATGGCGCGCGCACCGCAGTTCCGCGCCGTCAGGATGTCGACCTCCGAGTCGCCGATCATCACCGTCTCGCCCGGTGTAATGGGGTTGCAAGCGCCACCCAGCGCTGACGCCTCGACCATCAACGTCCGCAGTCCCGAGGGGTCAGGCTTCTTGGTGTGAAAGCTGTTGCCACCGTAGATCTGGAAGAAGTATCGATCCAGTCCGAAGTGCGCGCATATCTCGCGCGAAGGATTCACCGGCTTGTTAGTCAGTACCGCCATGGCAATCCCCGGCCATGCCTCGCGGATCGCAGCCAGGGCCTCCGCCACCCCGTCGTACACATAGGTGAAGTCCAGCTTATGCACGCGGTAATAAGCCAGGAAGAACTCCAGCGCCTCGTTCACATACTCTTCATCGTGGACGTCGCCCTCGGGATCGCCCAGCGCCCGGCGCACCAGCATCGTTGCCCCGTCGCCAATGTAGCCAAGCAGCACGGCATGGGGCAGTTCCGGCTTGCCCAGATGCACCAGCATTGCGTTGATCGAGTTCGCAAGATCGATCTGCGAGTCGATCAGCGTGCCATCCAGATCGAAGACCAGAAGCCGTGGAACCATAGCTCCATTCTACCGGCTCCTCGAACCTCGAACCTCAAACCTACTTGCCCATTCCCAGCGCCTGTAGTATCGCCGGATCGAAGACGATCCCCGCGCTGCTCTTGGTGGCCAGGCCAAAGTTGCCGTCGTAGTCCCACATCGCCCAACCAACCTGCCGCGACTCCAACGCCGTGCGTGTGTCGTTGATCCACGCCGCGCGCATCTTCGGGTCGGAGTGGTCCTTGAATGCGCCAAACTCGCCGCAGTACAGCGGCACGTTGCGCTCCTCGGCCCACTTCGCAATCGCGTCCACCTCGGTCTGCACCCGCGCCGGGCCCCACTGGTCTTCGCCGTAACGCTGCAGCTCCAGCCGCACCCGCTCATCCGGCTCCTGATTCAGCACCGGCAGGATATTTTGCGGAGTAGAAGGGTAGGGAATGCCGTGCGTAAACGCCCACGACGTGGTAGACCATGTAGCTCCCTGGTGCGTGAACCACATTGGATCGTAGTCGTGGAAGGTGTAGATCACGTTGTCGTCGCGCACCGGCTCCATCGCCAACAACCCGTCCTGGTGGCCCCATGCCGCCGCCGTCGCAATGATCGTATGCCGCGGAGCCACGCGCCGGATCATCGCCACCGCGCGGTCCTGAATGCCCTCCCAGCGGTACAGGTCGTCCATCGCCGGCTCGTTCAGGATCTGCTCGAAACGCCCCTGCGGCAGCAGCACCACCTGGCAGAATTGCTCAGCGGACAGGCCCAGGATCTCCACGATGCGATCCGAGA
>CAWERM010000206.1:0-3041 GCA_963810995.1 uncultured Acidobacteriaceae bacterium
CCAGTTCGTCATACAGTTGCACCGCATGTTGCCGCACCGGCTCGGCCTTCTTCATGTCCACGCCATAGCGCCGACACACCTCCAAACCCCCTCCCAGCGCTCGCTTTCGATCTTCCTGTGGACCGACGCCCGCAGATCGGCATCGGCCAGCATCTGCGCCAGTATCCCATCCTTCAATCCCAGCGGCGAGTAGCGAAATCCCTTCAGCCCCATGCGTTCCAGCAGGCTGGCATACACCAGCGCGCCACCAATCACAATCTCCGATCGCCGTGGCCCAATCCCGGGATGGATACGCGCTGGGCATTGGTCATCTTCGCCAGCCGGTCTGCCAGCCGTCGCACCTCTGCCGTCTTGGCCACGCTCGGCTTGATGCGCACAAAGCTCTTCGGCGCCGTCTTCCGAGTCGCCATCTTTCTGGCCAGCGCCACGCTCGCCTCTGCCAGCGCGGCCGCCGTGCCCGAGGTCGCAATCACCAAACTCACCCGCGGAGTCCCGATCTTGCGCATCACCAGCCGCAACTCGCGATCGATAAATTGCTTCAGCCGTGCCACATCCTCTTTCTTCGGTGGATCGTCTTGCAGAAACTCCTGCTGCAACCGCACCGCGCCCGACGGGATGCTCGACATCGCGCGGATGCGTCCACCATCCGAGTGGGTAATCTCGCAGCTCCCGCCGCCCAGGTCGATCAGCAGACAACGCCCCTTGGCCCCCGCCTCGTGCGTCACTACCCCCAGGTGGATCAGCCGTCCCTCTTCCAGTCCAGATACCACCTCCACATTCCAGCCTGTCGCCGACTTCACCCACGCCGTAAACGCCGCCGCGTTCCTCGCATCGCGCATCGCGCTGGTCGCCACCACACGCACTGGGTCCGCCACATGCAGTTGCACCGCCTTCTGAAACCGTTTCAGCGCGCGAATCGTATTGGCCATCGCGTCCGGCGAGATCACCCCCGTCTGGAAGACGCTCTCCCCTAGCCGCACGACTTCGCGGTCTTCATGCAGCGTCTTCAGCCGGTGCCGCTCCACCGACGCAATCTTCAGCCGGACGGAGTTCGAGCCTATGTCAATGGCCGCAAATGTCAGCATCCTTAAACCTCTCTCCATGCCACAATACAACGCCCGCAATATTTACGCGCGTCTATAAATCTCTAGTCACAATACCCCACCCGCAACATCACACGACGTATCCTGTTAGAGCAAGAATTCCTCATGTCAACCACCGCCTCCCCCAACCCGCAACCAGCTCCCACGCCGCCGCCCGACCCAGGCGCGCCCGCGTGCTCTCTCTTCAACTGCCCTCTGGCTCATTCTCTTCTTCGCCTCGCTCTTCGCTCCGCCCGTGCTGGACGACGCCGACGGCACTCACGCCAACGCCGCCCGCCAGATGGCCCTCTCCGGAGACTGGGTCACCCTGCGCGTCAACAATGTTCGCTACATGGAAAAGGCGCCCCTTCCCTACTGGATCGTCGCCGCCAGCCTCCGCCTCTTCGGTTGCAACGCCTTCGCCGTGCATCTTCCCCAGGCGCTCTGCGTCCTGCTACTCATGCTGCTCGGCGTCCATTGGGCACGCCAAGCATTCGGCGACCGAGCGGCCTTCTACACGGGCCTCGGAATCCTCACCTCCGCCGGTGTCTTCCTCTTCACCCGCGTCTTCCTCCCCAACGTCCTCCTCTCCCTCCTCCTCGCCGCCGCCCTCTACTGCCTCCTTCAATCCCTCGCGCCAGCCACACCAGAAGAGATTGTCATTCTGAGCGAAGCATCAATTAAGTCTGTCATCCTGAGCGAAGGTTCTCGCGCTGCCAGCGCGAGAACCGTAGTCGAAGGACCTGCGGTTGAAAGAGCCTCCTCCCTCTACCCCTACCTTCTCTGGATCGCCCTCGCTCTCGCCGTCCTCACCAAAGGCCTGGTCGCCATCGTCTTCCTCTTGGCCACCGCCGTCCTCTTTCTGGCCCTCACCGGTGAACTCCGCAACTGGCGTCGCCTCAAACCCTTCACAGGCGCGCTGCTCTTCCTCGCCATCGCCGCCCCCTGGCATATCCTCGCCGGACTGCGCAACACCGGTGGCCTCAACGGACACGGCTTTTTCTGGTTCTACTTCATCAACGAGCACGTCCTCCGCTTCCTCGGCCGCCGCATCCCGCGCGACTACAACAAGCTCCCCGGATACCTCTACTGGAGCCTCAACCTCGTCTGGCTCTTCCCCATGAGCCTCTTCCTCCCGCTCGGCATCTCAGCCTTCAATCGCCGTTGCAACCACCAGATCAAGACACTCACGGGTCACCTCGGCCGGCTCAAGATAACGCTGAAAAGTTACATCACCTATTTTCTCCTCTTTTTTTTCGCTTTCTTTGTCCTCAATGACCGTCTTCATCTGGACTTCATAACATGCGTCGGCTTCATCTCGATTGGCATTTTTAGTATCGAGATCGTTCGCCGCCGACGCCATGCTGGTCTGTCCTTGTCCCCCTTTCTCAATCTCGATGATTCCCAACGCACCACCCTCCTCCTCAACATTTTCTCCGCCCTCGTCCTCGTCTTCTTCTCGCTCTCCACCAATCAGGAGTACTAACCTCCCCGCGTACCTTCCGCTGCTGATGCTCCTCGCCGCCGCCCTAGCCCGCGCCGAGCAGTCCTCGAACCTTGAACCTCGAACCTCGAACCCAGCCCTCACCTTCGCCCATGCCGCCTTCACCTTCATCGGCGTCGCGGTTGCCGCGGCCCTCGCCTACGGCCTCTACACCTCGCGCCACCTCGCCTTCGTGCCGGACATCGGCGAACTCCTCGCCCATCGCGGCGTCGGTGACTACACCCTCTCCATGTCCTCGCTCCTCGACCTCACCGGCCCCAGCTTCGCCGCTCTACGCCTGCCCGCCTCGCTCGCCCTCGCCGCCTTTGCCATCGGCCCGTCACCTGGGCCTTCCGCGCCAAACTGCTCCCCGCGCGCGACCGCCATCTCGCCGCCACCGCCTCCGTCGCGCTCACCTCCACCGTCTTTCTCATCGCCGCCCACATCGCCCTGGTTCGCTTCGCACCTATGCTCTC
>CAWERM010000207.1:0-5325 GCA_963810995.1 uncultured Acidobacteriaceae bacterium
CCAGTTCGTCATACAGTTGCACCGCATGTTGCCGCACCGGCTCGGCCTTCTTCATGTCCACGCCATAGCGCCGACACACCTCCAGAACCCCCTCCCAGCGCTCGCTTTCGATCTTCCTGTGGACCGACGCCCGCAGATCGGCATCGGCCAGCATCTGCGCCAGTATCCCATCCTTCAATCCCAGCGGCGAGTAGCGAAATCCCTTCAGCCCCATGCGTTCCAGCAGGCTGGCATACACCAGCGCGCCACCAATCACAATCTCCGATCGCCGTGGCCCAATCCCAGGAATGGATGCGCGCTGGGCATTGGTCATCTTCGCCAGCCGGTCTGCCAGCCGTCGCACCTCTGCCGTCTTGGCCACGCTCGGCTTGATGCGCACAAAGCTCTTCGGCGCCGTCTTCCGAGTCGCCATCTTTCTGGCCAGCGCCACGCTCGCCTCTGCCAGCGCGGCCGCCGTGCCCGAGGTCGCAATCACCAAACTCACCCGCGGAGTCCCGATCTTGCGCATCACCAGCCGCAACTCGCGATCGATAAATTGCTTCAGCCGTGCCACATCCTCTTTCTTCGGTGGATCGTCTTGCAGAAACTCCTGCTGCAACCGCACCGCGCCCAACGGCATGCTCGACCATCGCGCGGATGCGTCCACCATCCGAGAGGGTAATCTCGCAGCTCCCGCCGCCCAGGTCGATCAGCAGACAACGCCCCTTGCGCCCCCGCCTCCGTGCGTCACCACCCCCAGGTGGATCAGCCGTCCCTCCTCCAGTCCAGATACCACCTCCACATTCCAGCCTGTCGCCGACTTCACCCACGCCGTAAACGCCGCCGCGTTCCTCGCATCGCGCATTGCGCTGGTCGCCACCACACGCACACCATTCGCCACATGCAGCTGCACCGCCTTCTGAAACCGCTTCAGAGCGCGAATCGTATTCGCCATCGCCTCCGGCGAGATCACTCCCGTCTGGAAGACGCTCTCTCCCTCAGCCGTACCACCTCGCGGTCTTCATGCAGCGTCTTCAGGCGGTGCCGCTCCACCGACGCTATCTTCAGCCGGACGGAGTTGGAGCCAATGTCGATTGCGGCAAATGTCAGCATCCTTAAACCTCTTCCATGCCACAATACAACGCCCGCAATATTTACGCGCGTCTATAAATCTCTAGTCACAATACCCCACCCGCAACATCACACGACGTATCCTGTTAGAGCAAGTATTCCTCATGTCAACCACCGCCTCCCCCGAACCCGCAACCAGCTCCCACGCCGCCGCCGACCCAGGCGCGCCCGCGTCCTCTCTCTTTTAGCTGCCCTGGCTCATTCTCTTCTTCGCCTCGCTCTTCGCTCCGCCCGTGCTGGACGACGCCGACGGCACTCACGCCAACGCCGCCCGCCAGATGGCCCTCTCCGGAGACTGGGTCACCCTGCGCGTCAACAATGTTCGCTACATGGAAAAGGCGCCCCTTCCCTACTGGATCGTCGCCGCCAGCCTCCGCCTCTTCGGTTGCAACGCCTTCGCCGTGCATCTTCCCCAGGCGCTCTGCGTCCTGCTACTCATGCTGCTCGGCGTCCATTGGGCACGCCAAGCATTCGGCGACCGAGCGGCCTTCTACACGGGCCTCGGAATCCTCACCTCCGCCGGTGTCTTCCTCTTCACCCGCGTCTTCCTCCCCGACGTCCTCCTCTCCCTCCTCCTCGCCGCCGCCCTCGACTGCCTCCTTCAATCCCTCGCGCCAGCCACACCAGAAGAGATTGTCATTCTGAGCGAAGCATCAATTAAGTCTGTCATCCTGAGCGAAGGTTCTCGCGCTGCCAGCGCGAGAACCGTAGTCGAAGGACCTGCGGTGGAAAGAGCCTCCTCCCTCTACCCCTACCTTCTCTGGATCGCCCTCGCTCTCGCCGTCCTCACCAAAGGCCTGGTCGCCATCGTCTTCCTCTTGGCCACCGCCGCCCTCTTTCTGGCCCTCACCGGTGAACTCCGCAACTGGCGTCGCCTCAAACCCTTCACCGGCGCGCTGCTCTTCCTCGCCATCGCCGCCCCCTGGCACATCCTCGCCGGACTGCGCAACACCGGTGGCATCGACGGCCACGGCTTCTTCTGGTTCTACTTCATCAACGAGCACGTCCTCCGCTTCCTCGGCCGCCGCATCCCGCGCGACTACAACAAGCTCCCCGGATACCTCTACTGGAGCCTCAACCTCGTCTGGCTCTTCCCCATGAGCCTCTTCCTCCCGCTCGGCATCTCAGCCTTCAATCGCCGTTGCAACCACCAGATCAAGACACTCACGGGTCACCTTGGCCGGCTCAAGATAACGCTGAAAAGTTACATCACCTATTTTCTCCTCTTTTTTTTCGCTTTCTTTGTCCTCAATGACCGTCTTCATCTGGACTTCATAACATGCGTCGGCTTCATCTCGATTGGCATTTTTAGTATCGAGATCGTTCGCCGCCGACGCCATGCTGGTCTGTCCTTGTCCCCCTTTCTCAATCTCGATGATTCCCAACGCACCACCCTCCTCCTCAGCATTTTCTCCGCCCTCGTCCTCGTCTTCTTCTCGCTCTCCACCAATCAGGAGTACTACACCTTCCCCGCGTACCTTCCGCTGCTGATGCTCCTCGCCGCCGCCCTAGCCCGCGCCGAGCAGTCCTCGAACCTTGAACCTCGAACCTCGAACCCAGCCCTCACCTTCGCCCATGCCGCCTTCACCTTCATCGGCGTCGCGGTTGCCGCGGCCCTCGCCTACGGCCTCTACACCTCGCGCCACCTCGCCTTCGTGCCGGACATCGGCGAACTCCTCGCCCATCGCGGCGTCGGTGACTACACCCTCTCCATGTCCTCGCTCTTCGACCTCACCGGCCCCAGCTTCGCCGCTCTACGCCTGCCCGCCTCGCTCGCCCTCGCCGCCTTTGCCATCGGCCCTGCCGTCGCCTGGGCCTTCCGCGCCAAACTGCTCCCCGCGCGCGACCGCCATCTCGCCGCCACCGCCTCCGTCGCGCTCACCTCCACCGTCTTTCTCATCGCCGCCCACATCGCCCTGGTTCGCTTCGCACCTATGCTCTCCTCGCAGGACATGGCCGCACGCATCCAGCAGCTCGAAGCCTCCGGCGCCATCTCCCGCGACAACACCCTCCTCCTCTACGGCGACCAGGCCTACGGCTCTTCCATCCCCTTCTACTTGAATCGCCCCCTCGACCGCCCTGCGCTGCTGGTCGATGGCCGTTCCTCCTCCATGCTCTTCGGCTCCACCTTCCCCGACGCGCAGTCACTCTTCCTCACTCCCGCCCAACTTCTCGCCCAGTGGGGATCAGGCCCGCGCAAACTCCTCTTCGTCACCCTGGAACGCCGCGACGAAGTGGACCGTCTCCTCGGCGCGCGCGCAATCCTCCTTCAGGAGACCTCCGGCAAAGCTCTCCTCACCGACCGTCCTCTCTACGTTGATTCACCCCGCCCGCTCGTAACCAATCTCACTCCGCAGAAGGACCAGCCGCCCCTACCGTGAGTCAATCAGCCGTCCAATTCGCAAATCCATCCCCCAGCCTGTCGACAGAGGCACTCCCTCCGCCTGCCCGCTGGAATCCGCGCTCCATTGCCATGATCGTTCTCGCATGGTTTGTCCTGCACATCGGCTGTCTCTTCACCCCCGGCCTGCTCGACGACGTCGACTCCATCTACATCGAGATCGCCCGCTCCATGCTTCTCCGCCACGACTACGTTACCCCCTACATCGACGGCATCCGCTTCTTCGACAAGCCCCCGCTGCTGTACTGGCTGGCCGCTGGCTCCATGCATATCTTCGGCGCATACGACTGGGCGGCGCGCCTTCCCCTCGCGCTCCTCACCCTCGCACTTCTGCTTGCCGTCTACGCCCTCGGTCTCCGCCTCTTTGCCGGAATCTCTCCTGTAGCCCACCCCGACCGTGGCGCACTCTACTCCACCCTCGTCCTCGCCACCTGTATCGGCCCCTTCCTCTACACCCGCTTCTTCATCCCAGACATCCTCATATGCCTCTGGATGACCCTCGCCGTCCACGCCTTCCTCATCGCCCTCGACCGCATCCACGCAACGCAGCAGCTCACAGTTCATAGCTCACAGCTCATAGCTGGCAAAAAAAACGATGCTGTCATCCCAACCGGAGCGGAGCGGAGTGGAGGAACCCCCGCATTTAGTTTTTGGGCCAACTCGTCTCTCCTCCCCTGCCTCGCCTTCGCCGCTGTCACTGCCCTCAACCTTCTCACCAAGGGAATCATCGGCGTCGTCTTCCCCATCGCCTTCGTCCTCTTCTATCTCGCCTTCACCCGCCAGCTCCATCTTCTTCTCAAACTTCACCTCATCCCATCCACGCTGCTCTTCCTTCTCATCGCCGCCCCATGGCACATCCTAGCCGCGCTGCGCAATCCCGCCATCGCGATGCCCTCGGGTCTTGGCCTGCCCGCGCGCGCAGGATGGGCCTGGTTCTATCTCTACAACGAGCACGTCGCCCGCTTCCTACAGCGCCGTATCCCTCACGACTACGGTCAGGTCCCCGTCCTCCTCTTCTGGCTCCTCGCCGCCCTCTGGCTCTTTCCCTGGACAGCCTTCCTTCCCTCTGCCATCCTTCGCCACATCCGCGACCTTCGCGCAAGTGCCCCATCCATGACGAAATCGGGTGCCCCACATCTCGCTTCTGAGATGTGGGATGAAAAATCAGGTGCCCCATTCATGGCGCAGCCTCACCGCGACATGCCGGGGCCCCCGCCAGCTTCGCTGGTGGGGTGGATGAGTGGGATGGACCGCGAAACCGCCCTCACCCTCCTCCTCTGGGCCGGCCTCATCCTCGTATTCTTCACCTTCTCCGCGCGCCAGGAGTACTACTCCCTGCCCGCGATCCCGGCCCTCGCTCTCATGGTTGGCGGTCTGCTCGCCCGCGCCGACCGCCAGTTTCTCGCGGGTGATCTGGGTGCCCCACATCAGTGGCCCGGCAGCCAGAGGCCGTAGCAGATGCCCATAATCCAGCAAGGCAGAGATCGAAGCATGGCATGGTCCTCCAAACGAAAATGCGGTTCGGTGGGACTTCGTTCGATGCAAGTTAGTATAGCCCGAGTTGGAAACGCAGTCACTGCGATATGCTGCACGTGGGCAACGCTTTTTGCAACTTCGCCACGCCCGCCCTGGTGACCTTGGTCTGATGGAGGTCCACGGCACGCAGTTGCTTCATCGCCGCAAGTTCCTCCAGGCCCGCGTCCTGGTGATCGTGGTGTACCGGAGGTGCAACGACTGCAGTTGCTTCAATGCGGCGAGCTTCTTCACTCCCGCGTCGCTTATCTTCGTGTTCGAAACGTCCAGCGCCGCGGAGC
>CAWERM010000208.1:0-7418 GCA_963810995.1 uncultured Acidobacteriaceae bacterium
GAATCTCGTTGCGCAGCCTTTCCGAAAGTGCCGGGTCGTCCACCGGAAACACCGCCTCGGAGCGCTCCACCAGATTGCGCGGCATCCAGTCCGCGCTGCCGCAGAACACCTCCGGCTTGCCGCCGTTTGTGAAGCTGAAGATGCGGCTGTGCTCTAAAAATCTTCCCACAATCGAGCGAACCCGGATGCGTTCGCTCAGTCCCTTTACGCCCGGACGCAGAGCGCACATGCCGCGCACGATCAGGTCGATCTCCACCCCCGCCTTCGATGCCTCGTAGAGCGCTTCGATCGTGGCGCGGTCCAGCAGCGCATTCATCTTGGCCACAATGCCAGACGGCCTTCCCGCCTTTGCGTGCGCTGTCTCGCGCCCAATCAGTTGCAGCAGCGCGGGTGCCAGTGTCAGCGGCGCCACCAGCAGCGGTGCGTAGCTCTCTACCTCCGATTCGGCCGTCAGGTAGCGGAACACGGATTGTACGGCGGAGGTGATCTCCGGCCGCGCCGTCAGCAGGCTGATGTCGGTATAAAGCCGCGCAGTCACCGAGTTGTAGTTGCCCGTGCCCAGGTGCGCGTAGCGCCGGATCACTCCGTCCGGATCGCGCCGCACCATCAGCGCCAGCTTGCAGTGCGTCTTCAGTCCCAGGATGCCCAGGAAGACGCCCACGCCCGCGTCCTCCATCTCGCGCGCCCAGCGAATGTTGGATGCCTCGTCGAAGCGCGCCATCAACTCCACCACCACCGTCACTTCCTTAGACTGCGCCGCCTCGGTCAGCGCCTTGAACAGCGGTGAATCGTCGCTGGTGCGGTACAGCGTCTGCTTCATGCTGACAACGGCAGGGTCAACCGCCGCCGACTCAATGAACTCCTCCACCGTAGCGTACGAGTCGAATGGGTGGTGCAGCAGAATGTCGTGCGCGCGCAACTCGTCGAACAGGTTCTTCGACTTGGCTGCCAGATGGTAGTGGCGGCCATGGAATTCGCGGAACTTCAGTTCGGGCCGGGCCACCAACCCGGGCAGCGCCATCAGACGCGTCAGGTTCACCGGTGCCTCAGTAAGGAACACCTGCCACCGCTCCAGCTCGAAGTTGGTGCGCAGCCGCTCCACAATCTCCGGCGTGGCCGCGGACTCAATCTCCATGCGCACCGCGTCGCCCTTGCGCCGGTTATACAACTCCGCCCGGACGCTCTCCAGCATGCTGCGCGACTCCTCCTCCTGCAGGTAGAGGTTGCTGTTGCGCGTCACCCGGAAGGCCGCCCGCGACAGTACCTTGTAGCCGCGGAACATGCGCTCTACCTGTGACTCGATCAGCTTGTGCAGCAGGATGAAATCGAAGCTGCCTTTCTCGCTCGGCAGCGCCACCAGGCGCGGCAAAGCGCGCGGCACGGTCACCACACCCAGCGCGGCCACAGGCTTGGGCACGCCCTTTGTCCTTCGCTTGGAGCGCAGCAGAAGCGCGATGCATAACGCCTTGTTCAGCACCCGAGGGAAGGGGTGCGAGGGGTCGATAGTCACCGGTGTCAGCAGCGGATCGACCTCGGTCTCGTAAAAATTCAGCGCATAGGCGCGCGCCCGTTCGCCCAGTTGCTTCCAGTCCAGAATGCGGATCTTTTCCGCGGCCAGAGCGGGGCGCAGCTTGCGGCTCCAGCAGTTGTACTGTGCATCGACAAATTTGTGCAGCACCACGCTCAACCGCTCCAGCCGCTGCTGTAGCGTCAGTCCGCCCTCGTCCGGGCGTTGCGGCTGGTCGAAGCCGTCCTCAATCCGCTGTAGCAGGCTGGCCACGCGGATCTCCACAAACTCGTCCAGATTGCTCGCCGTTATCGCCAGGAACTTCACCCGCTCCAGCAGCGGATTGCCTGCGTCCTCCGCCTCTTCCAGCACACGCTGGTTGAACAGCATCCAGCTCTCGTCGCGATCGAAGAACAGGCTCTCCGCGGCGGGTGCGGCGGTCTTCTTCGCGGCAATTTTTTTTGCCGCGCGTGGGTGCGCTGCCGTTCGCAATGCTTCTGCAAGGGATTTGCGCGCGACCGGTCTGTGCGCGCTCTTAGCTACCGTATCCGGCTTAATGGCTCGGGTGGACTGCACGGCGGATGGTTTCTTCTCAGTCATATACGGCTCTATGAGACTACAGTACGCGCGCCGCGATGGAAATGACGCCCCAATCAATTTTCAACCCACCTTACCTGCCTCGTTCTTCAAGCCCTTCGGCGTGTTGTCAAGAAAAATCGCGTAAACCACTCCATCCACAGTAGATATAAAAACGAACTCATTACCCCTATCCGTTACAATGAAATAGGGGGCATATTCAGTTATGGTTCGTCATTTGTGGCGCAGCCAGAATCTCTGTAGCTGCTTTCCCATTGCTTGTCATTCCGTAGTGCAGCGGAGGAATCTGCTTCTTCATTTGACTTTGCTTGTTCTTGCTCTCGCACTACCGTAACAAACTGATTCCAGAGATTTTATAAAATAACAACCCTGGAATCAAGACTTTGACGGAAGAGTCCAGGCCAAGTCCAGACCTAAGGTTCATTTTATGAAGACTTTAGGACTTTATAGGGGGATACACCCCGCAATCGCATCCGGGCTTCAGAGGGTGCTGAAATCACTACCCCTGTTAAGGGCACGGCCTCATACGTGCCGTAAAATGCTTTATTTGCAATACGGCTTTAGCCGCTGAGGGGTGGTTTAAGGCGACAATTCGACTTTTTCAGCACCCTCTTCAGCCCTATGCGGACCAGAATTCGATGAGTTGAGCTAGGCTACAGCCATGTTTACAGGATTGATTGAGACGACTGGAGAGGTGATCTCGTTTACCCCCACGGCGGGTGCGGCGCGGCTTACCATTGCCGCTCCGGGGGTCGTCGAGCGGTTGCATCTGGGTGATAGCGTTGCGGTTTGCGGGGTCTGCCTTACGGCGCTGGCCATCGAGCCAGGCGCATTTCCTCCGCGCTTTTCGGCAGACCTGGCGGCGGAGACCATTGCGCGCACCACGCTCTCCCGCCTGGTTCCCCGTTCGCTTGTCAACCTGGAACTGCCCACCGCGGCCGGCTCGCCGCTGGGAGGGCATGTCGTTCAGGGCCATGTGGATGGCACCGGAACGCTGCTCGCAATCGAGCCGGTAGCCGCCGGGAGCCAGCCGCACATCGCCCAGAGCGGCTGGACATCGCCAACGCAGCGCGGATGGACTCGTCGCAGAATGGCGCCGGGCAAACCGACTGGGTGGTCCGGCTGCGCCTGCCCCAGGAGTTGATGCGCTACGTGGTCCACAAGGGTTCGATCGCGGTGGAGGGGATCAGCCTCACGGTTGCGGGCATCGAGGGCAATGAGATTTGGATTGCTATTATCCCTCACACCTACTCGGCCACCAACCTGCACACGTTGACGCAGGGAAGTCCCGTGAACATCGAGGTGGATGTATTGGCCAAGTACGCGGAGGCCCGCTCGCAGGCAGACGCGGCAAAGCGCGAGCTGACCGTGGAGTCTCTGCTGGCCAACGGCTACTGAGCCACTATCCTGCGTTGGGCTCCCAGTCGTAGCCCTGTTCACCATGCTGCGATAGATCCAGCCCCTGTTCCTCTTCGTCCTGGCTGACCCGCAATCCAACCAGATGATCGACCAGGAAGAGAATCAGCAGCGTGCCCACGATGGCGAAGCTCCATGCAATGGCAGCCGCGGTCAACTGGTGCAACACCTGAGCGGGATTGCCGCCCACCCAGCCCGTAGGTCGCGGATGACCCAGCGCGTCTTTTCCGAAGATGGGATTGATCGCACTCGATGCGAAGACGCCAGTCAGCAGCGCGCCCATCGTCCCGCCTACGCCATGCACGCCGAATGCGTCGAGCGAATCGTCGTACCCGAACCAGCCTTTAACTTTGACCACCATGAAGAAGCATCCGGCCCCGGCGATCAGCCCGATCAGCACCGCCGACAGCGGCTGCACGAAGCCCGCTGCCTGGGTGACGGTTGCCAGTCCAGCCACCGCGCCGGAGACCGCGCCCAGTGCACTTGGCTTGCCGCTGCGTATCCACTCAGCCGCGCCCCAGGCGATAGCACCCGCCGCCGCCGCAAACTGCGTGTTGACGAAGGCGCTGGTGGCCAACGGGCCCGCGCCCAGTGCGCTGCCTGCGTTGAAGCCGAACCAGCCTACCCACAGCAGTCCCGCGCCGATGAAGCACAGCACCATGCTGTGCGGCGTGGGTGGTTCTTTGCTGATGCCAAGCCGCTTGCCCAGGTACAGCGCAGTCACCAGCGCCGAGACACCCGAGGTGATATGCACCACGGTGCCGCCGGCAAAATCGAGCGTGGGGAAGCGTCCTCCGCCAGCCGCGTTCAACAGCCCGCCGACGCCCCAGATCATGTGCGCCACGGGACTATACACCAGCAGCGCCCACAGCACCGAGAACAGCAGCATGGCGGAGAACTTCATGCGCTCGGCAAATGCCCCAGCTATCAGTGCCGGAGTGATGATGGCAAACATCAACTGGTAGATCATGAAGCTCTGCTCGGGAATGGTGGGAGCGTAGGCCGGGTTCGGTGTCAGTCCCACACCATGCAGAAAGGCATTGTGCAGGCCGCCGATGATCGCGTTGCCCGGCCCAAAGGCCAGCGAGTATCCGCAGACCACCCACAGCAGAGTGATCACCGCCATCATGCCGAAGCTCTGCATCATGGTGCCCAGCACATTCTTCTTCCGCACCAGACCGCTGTAGAACAGCGCCAGTCCTGGGCCGGTCATCATCAGCACCAGCAGAGCGCTGGTCAGCACCCAGGCGTTGTCGCTGGTGGATTGCGCGGTGGCCGTTGCGGCTGCCGCCGCCGCCGCGGAAGCCGCCGTTGCGGCCTTGTTCTCGGCCACCTGCTTCTCCAGTTGCGCGATGCGATCGGACTCTGCAATGCGGTCGGTAGTGACGATGTGAGGAGCAATCAGAGCCCGGCCAGTCGCGGCGAAGCTGGTGAGGAAGAGTAGGCAGAGGAGAAGGAGGCGGAGAGGTTTTGCGGTCAGAGAGGTCACGGTCGGCACGCTCGCGGGTGGATTTATGGACAGGCTCAGAAGTGGGGTACAGTTGCGCCTGAAATTGTAATGCCACAGAGACGTATTTGTTGTGATGTACGCCACAAAGGATCGCTTCCAGCAAGATTCCTGGGGAAGGGCGGAGTGAGATGAAGTCAGGAGGCTACTGTGATTGGCTTGATGGGGGCAGGCTGTTGGCAGCGGGCGGGGCGGGAGCGTAGATTGTGCGCAGGCTTGCGCTGGCGTAGTTGGCCAGATTGAGGACGTGGCCGGGTAGAATACCCAGCATCAAGGTGGCGGCTGCGGCCAGGGTCAGGCAAATGCCCGTGGGTACGCTTACTGCTGGAGTCGGCTCCAGTATTGCATCCGTCTTACTCTCAACCGGCCTTGTATATACCGAACTCAACAGCCTGAGGTAGTAGTAGCAGGCCACACCGCTGTTAATCAGGCCGATGACAGCAAGCCATACATGGTCCGCCTGAAGCGCTGCGCTGAAGACGTAAAATTTGCCGAAGAAGCCGCCGGTGAAGGGAATTCCAATCAGCGAGAGCAGGAAGAAGGCCAGCAAGGCAGCCAGCACAGGACGGCGCATTGCCAGACCTCGGTAGTCTTCAAAGCTGCGCAGTGTCTCTTTGCGTCCGCCCACCTGGGTCACCACGGCGAAGGCGCCCACGTTCATCGCGGCATAGGAGGCGGTATAGAAGCAGGCGGCACTGATTCCCGCTGGTGCAAACGCGGTGAATGCCACCAGCAGGTAGCCAGCGTGGGCGATGCTGGAGTACGCGAGCATGCGCTTCACGTCGGTCTGCTTCAGCGCTCCCAGGTTGCCGATGGTCATGGAGAGCGCGGCCATCCCCCAGAGCAGCATCGACCAGCGGTGCTGCATCGCCGGGAAGCCGCAGAAGGTGATGCGCAACAGCACGGCGAAGGCAGCGGCCTTGGGCGCGGTGGACATCAGGCCCACCACCGGCGCCGGCGCTCCCTGGTAGACGTTCGGCGTCCACAGGTGGAAGGGCGCGGCGGAGACCTTGAAGCCTAGGCCGACCAGCATCATGGCCAGCGCGAGGAAGGTCATGAGCGGCGTCGCGCTGGCGCCCAATGCAGCGGCGATGGCAGCGATGCTGGTGGAGCCTGTCGCGCCGTAGGCCAGTGCAATGCCGTATAGGAAGAAAGATGTGGCAAACGATCCGAGGAGAAAATACTTAATCGACGACTCGACAGCCGTGCCTTCACCCTTGCGGAAACCAGCCAGGATATAAGTCGAAATCGAGGAGATCTCCAGTCCGATGAAGATCATCAGCAGCTCCACCGAGCAGGTCATCAGCATCATGCCGACCGCGCCGAACAGAACCAAGGCAAAGTATTCTCCGGCGTGAATTTGGAAGTAGTCCAGCGAGCCGAGCAGCGTGGCCACCACCACCGCCGCAATGAGCAGGTGGAAGAAGACGCTGAATGCGTCCACTTGGATGCTGCCGCTAAAGGCGGTGATTACGCCTAGGTGAAGTTGATAGATGCCGATCAAACCTGAAGTCGTGGCACCAACGATAGCCAGCCAGCCCAGTGGCTTGCGGCTTGTGGAGGGTTTCAGCACCGCCTCAATCAGCATGATGAGAACACCCGTGAGGGTGATTACATACTCGGGCAGAAGCGCGGTCACGGAGACTGGAAGGTTCATCGGTGCGCGCCTCCTGAGGGAGTTTGAAGCGCGGTCGAATCTGCTGGGGATACCGTCCCTGCGCAGGAGATGCGATTGGCCGTGGACGCGCCGAAGCTATCGATGGCGCGCATCCACAGCGTTGAGAAGAGGCCCATCGCCAGGAATAACGCCACCATGGGCCACAGCGCCAGATGCTCGCGCGCGTCCAGGTCCCAACCTGCGATAGCTTGCGGCTTGGTCCCCAGTTCGCAGTAGAATACACGCTGGATCATGCGCAGCATGTAGGCCGCGCTCAGAATAACGCCAGTGGCTGCAATCGCGGTCCACAGGTGATGGTGCGCAAAGCTGGACTGCATGGAGCCGGTGAGGATGAGGAACTCGCCCACAAAACTGTTCAGCATGGGCAGTCCGACGATGGAGAGCGAGACCAGGACGAACATGGTGGCCACCCAGGGCAGCTTCTGCGCCAGGCCGCCGTACAGGCGCATGTCGTATGTGCTGTAGCGCTCGTAAAGCAGGCCAAGCAGCATGAAGAACGCGGCCCCGGCCAGACTCTCATTGAGGATTTGGTAGATGCCGCCGTCTATACCGGCGATGGTGAAAGTGAAGAAGCCAAGAACGATAAAGCTGAGCTGTCCTAACGTAGAGTAGGCGGCAAGTTTCTTGAGGTCGTTCTGCACCAGCGCGAGCAGCCCGCCGTAAACAATGCCGATGGCCGCTAGGGCGATCATAAGCGGCGCAATACGGTGCGA
>CAWERM010000209.1:0-4025 GCA_963810995.1 uncultured Acidobacteriaceae bacterium
GCCAGACATCCACATTGGGCTTCTGTTCGCCGCTGTTACCGCGCTGTTGCAGACTTTCCATTTGCCCTCTCTCGTCAACAATGCGATCTACAATGGTCTCTCTAAAGATATGCCTTGACACCACAAAGAATAAGACCTACATTGTAGTTCATATGAATCGCGAACGTACTCTCGGCGAATTTGAACAGATTGTCTTGCTGGCGGTTCTGCGCCTGGGCGATGAGGCCTACGGCGTCACCATTCTGGACGAGATTGCAGCGAAGACGGGCCGCAACCCCGCTCCCGGAGCGCTGTACACCACGCTGCATCGCATGGAGGACAAGGGCCTGGTCACCTTCCGCGACGGCAGCCCCACGCCCGAACGCGGAGGCCGCGCCAAGCGCTTCGTCATTGTAACCCGCGAAGGCCGCAACGCCCTGGCCAGCGCGCAGTCCGCCTACCAAAGCCTGCTACAGGGCCTCGACCTGCTCGATGCACAATTGTTCGGAGGCACATATGCGTAAGACACCAATCGCAGAATGGCTCCTCGCCCTGTTCGCCGGTCGTGCCCGCGGCGCCGCCATCATGGGCGATCTCGAAGAACTCGCCGCGACACGCAGCCACCTATGGCTCTGGACTGCTTATTCTCGTACCTTGGTATCGTTGAGCTTGCGCCCACTTGCAGCGTTCCTCGCCGGAGCACTGGTGACCGTGGCTGTCCTCTACGCCCAGCTACCAATCGCGCTTGCGCATATTTTCCTGGCGATAAGTCACCCTCACATTTGGCCGCCTCTCGATGTTGCAATGTCCGATTTTTGGTTTCTTGTTCCCTTTGCCGCGGTCCTTTACGGCATCCGAGACAGGGCTGTTCAGCTTGGCTCGGCGATGTTGCTGGTCACGTCGGGCGTTTTTTATCTCGGCCTATGGTTCAACTTTGACCCCATACCGGCTACATGCATCGTATGCGGGTTGCTGGTTGCGGCCTGCCTGGCCAGTTCATATCCTTGGCGCGCAGCGTTGATTCCTCTGGCGGGAATATGCGTCATGGATTTCGTAGTATCGGAATGCCTAAACCATATTCAGTGGATCGCAGACCTCGATTACCGCGACCCCGCTTGGTGGGCGATTGTGTTGGTCTACATGCTGGCCATGTCGATCGTCTTCTCCTGGCTCCATTCGTGGATTTATCGCCGCTTCAACTGCCCGCAACCTTTCGGAGCTGCCCATGCTTAACCGCATCGCTGAATCTCTCCTCTCGCTGTTCACCGGCCCCGCCCGCGCCGCCGCCATCATGGGCGACATGACGGAGATGGCGCAGACTCGCGGCAAGATTTATTTCTGGATCGCCTACATCCGCTCGCTGGGCACCTTCACCTGGCGCATCGTGCTTGCGCTCGTCGTTGCCATGGCCGGTCGCCAGATTTTCGTCAACTCCTTCCACGACTACATGGCGCACACACCCGCTGCCTGGCGCGACACTACCGGCTACTGGCTCGACCTGCTCAACTACAGCGGGCCGCTGCTGGCTTTCATCACGTCGACCCTCTGGTTCGTTCTGCCCTTCGCCGCAGTCCGCTACGGCCGGCGCGACCGCTTCGTCCGGCTCACCTTCGCCGTCGCCATCGGAAGCACCCTAGCCTTTCTCTGCATCCCAGGGGCCTCGCTGCTATGCGCCGCGGCAACCCTTGCACTTGCCGCCGTGGCGTTCGCTTCGCCCATCTGGCGCAAACCGCTGGCAGTTCTCCTCTGGACTGGTGCCGTTGCTTTCCTCGCTATGTTCACCGTTGGTTCCATCAATACCCTGATCATCCTCTACCACCACGACTGGTGGTACAGCCATTTCTACCGCCACTACGGCGCAATGTTGATCTTCCGGTCATCCCTGCTCGCCTTGGCCTACTTCTGCGCCCGCATGCACCGCTGGCTGTTGCAGCCACCATCCCCAGCGGATCGCACCATCGCATAACTATTCGCCGCCAAACCCACCTCCCGCGATACACTTACTGTGCAGGCGGCTGGATGATCGCTGCCTCCCGCGGTTCGCTGTCGGGAGGGGGAGGAAAGTCCGGACTCAGCAGGGCAGTGTGCCGGATAACGTCCGGGATTTGCGCTTGAAGGCGCAAAGACGGCCAGTGCAACAGAAAATATACCGCCTTCGAACGGACGGCCTCGCGCAAGCGGACCGTGCAAGCCGCCGCAGGTAAGGGTGAAAAGGTGCGGTAAGAGCGCACCGGACGGCCAGCAATGGACGCCGCACGGTAAACCCCACACGGAGCAAGACCAAATAGGCAGGGACGGCGCCCGCACTCTCCAGCGGGCACCGGCGTATCGGCCCGATGCGCCCAGGCGGAGAGCTTGGTTTGGCTTCGGCCAGACTGCCGGAACTTGCGGGTAGGTTGCTGGAGCGGGGCGGTAACGCGTCGCCTAGAGGAATGATCGTCTAAAACAGAATCCGGCTTACGGGCCGCCTGCAAGGGCCATGGCCCCGCTCTCCGAAAGGTCTGCGGGGCCACCACTTTGCAGTTCGAGACTTAGCTGCGCCACGCCGCAAATCTCTAACGCCGCAAAGCTCCCTCATAAATCATAGATAGATTGGCAAAGTGATCGCGCGCCAGCCGTAACTGGCATTCCAACTCGAAGCTCGGGCCGCCACTGCCGCCCCCAAATTGGTGAAGGGCGGCAGTACATGCTGTCTCGCGGTAATGCTGCCAAGCTTTGTTCTACCGTTTCAAACTCTGTAGTCATCTGTCCGGAGGGATAAGACCCGCCCGCAACTCCAACCACCGGTTGTTTCGCATCCGCATCCGCCTGTCCCGGCATCTCTGGCCTGACGAGATTCACAAATAGAGGACACTTCTGGATGAATGCTGCGGGCCCCTGCAAGGGACGTGGCTCCGCACTCCGCAAGGTCTGCGGGGCACCATCGCCCTCCCCCACAGGGCAATCGCATGAATCGAAAAAGTCTGTCTGCGAATTTCCCAGCAAATCCGCATGTCAATCCCCTCGCCTTCCGATATCCGCCTAACAAGCACCAAATAAACAGCTTCAGGTCTTGTCCGGCTGGCATAGTATTATGCTCCGCCAGCGTAATAATTAAATCTGTACGCGAAGACCAAACAGATCAGGCGCAGACTCTCTCGGGCCTTGCATTTGTTGACCCGCAACCAGAGGAGAGATACAGACACACAGCCGCATAGAATCGCAGCCAACAATCGCCTGCTTTCCATATATAAGGAATCTCCTTCTAAGGCATTTGTTGGGTCGAATTATAGGCCCAGCATGTCTAGCCGCGCCTTGCCTCCGTGCAGGTACGTTGGAGTAAGATGGCAGCACACCTAGAATGAGCTGCGAAAGGAAGTAAATTGGGCAAACTGGAAGGAATTTTCACGCCGCTGCTGGTGCCATTGGACGATCGCGGCCAGATCAACGAGCCCGAGCTGCGCCGCTTCGTCAACTGGCTGATCGACCGCGGCGTGCATGGCCTCTATCCCAACGGGTCTTCAGGTGAATTTACCCGCTTCACCCCGGCCGAGCGCCGCCGCATCACCGAAATCGTCGCCGACGAGAAGCCGGACGCCTGCCCATCATCGCCGGCGCCGCCGAGGCCAACGTCAAGGAAACGTCGCCGCCTGCCAGGCCTACGCCACCTGGGCGCCCGCGCCGTCGCCATCGTCGCGCCCTTCTACTACAAGCTCACCAGCGAGTCCGTCTACGCCTACTTCGCCGACATCGCCCGCGAATCGCCCATCGACCTCACCCTCTACAACATCCCCATGTTCGCCAGCCCCATCGACGTGCCCACCATCCGCCGCCTGGCCGACGAGTTCCCCCGCATCATCGGCATCAAGGACTCCACCGGCGACCTCGCCTTCATGATGCGCATCATCTCGGGGATCCGCCCCAACCGGCCCGACTTCACCTTCCTCACCGGCTGGGAGGCGGTTTTGATCCCCATGTTAATGATCGGCTGCGACGGAGGCACGCACGCCAGCGCCAACGTCGTCCCCGAAGTCACCCGCCGCATCTACGACCTCTATCGCGCGGAC
>CAWERM010000210.1:0-5118 GCA_963810995.1 uncultured Acidobacteriaceae bacterium
ATCCAAAACAAGCTTGTCTTGATTGGAGTTGATGTCTACGCACCATTGTTTTAGCCTGTTTGCCTTGAGCGCCACGTCGGTATCTTCATTTCCCTTGGTTTCCACTATAAAAACATTTTTGTCATCGGTCTTAACAAGCAACCGGAGATGGCTTCGCTTGGTTTGCAGTTACATTGCGCCCTTTGCCATTTTGTTCAGAAGCAGAATTTCAAAATCCGCTCTTGCCCCTATTCTTTGCAACTGCACTTCGTGGGTGCCGCCCAGCAGAAGATTGGATGCTAAGAGGGATCAACTCGAACTCGCAGACCTTGTCCATCATACCGCTCTGGTTCTCGAACGACATGGAGTACTGAAAGCCGGAGCATCCGCCGCCCACCACGCCAATCCTCAGCCCGGCCGGGATCGGGTCCTGCGTCGCCATGATCTCGCGCACCTTGGCAATCGCCGCCGGGGTCAGTGTGACCGGCTGCGACTTGGGGGCTGCTTCGACGACCTCCGGGGTTGGGGCAACAGTTGCTGTGGCCATGGCACTCTCCTTTTCAACTTCCACACCTTCAGTATATGCGACCATTCCGGTCGCTGCAAGCCAACCCGCTCACTCCTTGCGTGAAGCGCGCCTCGGTGGAGGCAAAAAAATCCACAGAGCCATCGCCGTCCTGGCGTATCATGCTGAATTAGGACTGCAATCTGAGCGCTATACTGCGATTTGAGCGCTGCGTCAGGTGGTTTGGGCCCAGAACTCCCGGTTGACCTGCCGCCGCAAGTCCCGCAGAGGGAGGTGCCACATGATGAACGACTTGCCGCTCCTAATTATCATATGGGCCGTCTTTACGGGCCTGTTTCTTGCTCTACTAGCCTACAACGCCACCATCACGCGCTACGAGGACACTAAAGTCTTCCTGGACGAAATCAGCGCCTACGAAGAACAGCATCAGTCTATGATCGTCCAGAAAATCAACAGGACAATGCCCTACATACGGATACTTGGCTGCCTTTCTGCCATCTTCACCGTCCTCATCATCGCTATCTATACATGGGATTGCTGGCAGAAGCTACAGGCCCAGTAAGTCGAATTCGCGTCGCCGCTTCCCGTCCCTAGATAGCCCCGCACAGATGCAAAAAGAGCCAGCCTCGAAGTTGCGAAGCTGGCTCGATTGGTTTATGGTGCAACGAATTTACGCGTTGTACTGTCCAGAGGCGACCTTGCCCCCGTGCCCAGTCCAGTTTGTGTGGAAGAACTCGCCACGCGGCTTGTCTACTCGCTCGTAGGTGTGCGCGCCAAAGAAGTCGCGTTGAGCCTGTAGCAGGTTTGCCGGCAGCCGTGCAGTCCGGTAGCCATCATAGAACGCAAGCGCGGTGGAGAACGCCGGCGTCGGCACACCGCTCTCGATGGCATGGATCTGCGCCTTGCGCCAGCTCGCCTGGTACTTGATCAGCGCGCTGGAGAAGAAGTCGTCCAGCAACAGGTTGGTGAGGTCCGGATTCTTGTCGAACGCCGCCTTGATGTTGCCCAGGAAGACGCTGCGAATGATGCATCCACCGCGCCACATCAGCGCGATGCCGCCCAGGTTCAAGTGCCATCCATGCTCCTTCTCCGCGGCGCGCAGCAACATGTAACCCTGCGCGTAGCTGATCATCTTGGAGCAGTAGAGAGCGCGTCGCACGTCCTCGATAAACGCCTTGCGGTCTTCGACGGCCTTGATCTTTGCCGGCCCGGTCAGCACCTTCGACGCCTCCACCCGCTCATCCTTCAACGCCGACAGGCAGCGCGCGAACACGCTCTCACCGATCAGGGTCAGCGGCATCGCCAGGTCCAGCGCGGAGATCGCCGTCCACTTGCCCGTGCCCTTTTGTCCGGCCTTGTCCAGTATCTTGTCGATCAGCGGCGATCCGTCCTCATCCTTCGTGCCAAAGATGATTGACGAGATCTCGATCAGATAGCTGTCCAACTCACCCTTGTTCCACTCCGTGAAGATCTCGTGCAGTTCGTCCGGAGTCAGGCCCAGCGCGTCCTTCAGCAACTGGTATGCCTCGCAGATCAGCTGAATATCGCCATACTCAATGCCGTTGTGCACCATCTTGACGTAGTGGCCCGCGCCGTCCTCGCCCACCCAGTCGCAGCACGGCGTTCCGTCCTCCACCTTGGCCGCGATCGCCTGGAAGATCTCCTTCACATGCGGCCACGCCGCGGGATTGCCGCCCGGCATAATCGACGGGCCGAAGCGTGCGCCCTCTTCGCCGCCCGAGACGCCGGTGCCGATAAACAGAATCCCTTTCTCCGCAAGGTACTTGGTGCGTCGGATCGAATCGGTGAACAGCGAGTTGCCGCCGTCAATAATAATGTCGCCCTTCTCCAGATAGGGAAGAATCTGTTCGATGTTGTTGTCCACCACATCGCCCGCCTTCACCATGATCATCACCCGGCGCGGCGACTTCAGCAGCCCGCACAACTCCTCCATCGAGTGCGCGCCCACCACATTGGTTCCCTTTGCTTCGTCGTTAAGAAATGTCGTCTACCTTCGATACCGTGCGATTGAATACCGCAACTTTGTACCCGTGGTCGTTCATATTCAGGACCAGGTTCTGTCCCATCACTGCCAGCCCAATCAATCCAATGTCACAACTTCCCTTCGACATAAAAAATCTTCTCCCGTGGGATAGCGGCTCACGGCCCCGATCCTCTTAATGATTCTATCCCTTGCACTACGCGGCTCGTGTGACATCCGGCACATTCCACGCTGTGTGCTGCGCGCATGCGCCATGATTCACAGGCTGCGAAACTCAGTGCGAACAGGGAAGCGGCGGCAGGCAAAGCGCTTATTCAGGCGTCGCGCTGACTTGAATCAAACCTTCAGCGGCATACTCGCCCAGCGTCCGCATCACGTCCGATTCAATCTCGCCCGGCGCGGACTCGAACTCCGCCTCCAGTTGCACCATCAGCTGCGCCACGCGAATCGGCTCACGCAGCCTGCGCCATATCTCGCTCCCCGTACTGCCCAGACCGTGGCAACGATCGCGCTCCAGGTTCATCAGGACCACTTCGCCGTTGATCTCCGTCGCCACTGCTTCGCGGCTCCAGCAGACGATGCTGTTCGGACCGATCTTCGGTTCACTCATTAGCTTTGACCCTCCGAAATCGACAGACGCGGCGATCCAACCCTGCGCCCCAACAGCAGGATGCTCTCTGTACCATACAGCCTGCCCAATACAGCAAGAAACAGTCTGCAATAAAGATGCGGGGGGTAGGGAAGTGTCCCACAGTCGCGGGCGCGCGCTGCGAATGCATTCCGTCCCTCGATGTATCCTGTGAGACGAAGGCGGGGAGGCGGACGGAGCATGCATCAACGACGGCACATTCCTCCGGAGGCGTCTCCGGCCCGGCGCCCAGGCCGTTCCGCTGAACTCGATCTGCTGCTGCTCTGCGCCCGCTGGCCGCAGCGCGGCGAAGACCGCCGACTCATCCGCGCTCTCTGCTGCACTCCCAATGGATCGGCAGCACTTTCTGCTGCTCGCGCAGCATCACCGCCTGGTGCCACTGGTCTCGCACAATCTGCACG
Organism: uncultured Acidobacteriaceae bacterium; assembly: GCA_963810995.1. Lineage (GTDB taxonomy): Bacteria > Acidobacteriota > Terriglobia > Terriglobales > Acidobacteriaceae > Edaphobacter. The sequence continues at coordinate 3,558 of CAWERM010000210.1, forward strand.
TCAGTCATGACGGACCCCGCTCGTCTGCGCTCGATGCGCTCCTCCATCAACTCCATCAGTATTCGCTGGACAACGCCCAGCAGGCGCTTCACTCGCTCGCCGAACTGCGGCGCGTGGTTCAGGAGTTGCAGGCCAACGACATCCCAGTGGGCGTCTTGAAGGGTCTGCCGTTGGCGCAATCCGTCTTCGGCGAGATTGCCCTGCGCGCCGCGGGCGACATCGACCTAATCATCGACGAGAGTTCGATCCTACAGGCAGACCGCGTGTTGCGCGGCCTCGGCTATCGCGGCCTCTTCCAGTTGGAGCGGTTTACCCCACGGCAGTTTGCCTTCTACCGTGCGCATTGGAGAGACAATGCCTATCAAAATCCTGCTACCGGCCTCGAGATCGATCTGCACTGGAGATTGTTCCGCAACTCCGCGATGCCCGGCGCGGGCTTGTGCGATACGCCATCCGGCCAAAGTGTTAGCTTCGCGGATTTCCAAGTTGAGACGCTCCTGCGGCCCGAGAACCTGCTCTATCTCTGCGTCCATGGCGCCTTCGACGGTTGGCTCTTCCTCAAGTCGCTGGCCGATGTCGGTGCTCAGGTGCGAACCATGAGCGAGCCGGAGCTGGACTCGCTCGCCACTCTCGCCGAAGACTATGGCGTCCTGCCAGAACTCTCCGCGGCCCTCACTCTGGTCTGCCGTTATCTGGCGATGGACCACTGGAGCGCACACCTGCTCCCCGAGAGCGACCTCACGGTCAGTCACATCCTTCGCTACGCCGACCGCGCTCTCGTTCAGGGAGGCTTTCTCGCCGAGCGCGAGGATATACCCCACTCCACTACGATAGCTTTCGAGTTTGGCCTACGCACCAACCTGCGCTATCGCCTCGAACTGTTGCTGCGTGTGCTCTATCGCGCCCGCATGTGGCAGACCTTCCCCCTGCCTGACTGCTTGTTCTTGCTCTACCCGATGTTAAGCCCGCTGGAATGGGTGCTCTTCCGGATGCGCCAGAAAACAGCACCATCCTCTCTTGCCCTATAAACAGCAGGATGGCATTCTATGCACATGGAACTTAACCCTTACGCAAAATTCCTGGCTGGCCGCAATCCTCTCGACATCGTAGCAAGCACGCACGGTGAACTGGCAAAGCTGGCGCGCCCGATGCCGCGGGAGCAGTTGGTGATGCGCACGCCCGCGGGGAAGTGGAACGCGCGCGAGATCGTCGCTCACCTGGCCGACTGTGAACTTGTCTTCGGCTTCCGGCTGCGGCAGACGCTTGCCGAAGACCATCCCACGCTGCAACCATTCGACCAGGACCGCTGGGCCGAGCGATACGCCAAATACGACATGGCGAGTGCGCTGGCATTGTTTGCAGCCACGCGCAGATGGAATCTATTACTGATCGAGAGCACAAGCGAGGCAGACCGCAAGCGCGCGGCCATTCATCCGGAACGCGGCACCATGACCTTCTGGACGATTGTGGAGACCATGGCCGGCCACGACCTCAATCACCTGCAACAGATCGAGCGGCTGGCAAGTTAGTTTTGGGCTGGCTACCAATGCAAAGAGCCCCA
>CAWERM010000211.1:0-4341 GCA_963810995.1 uncultured Acidobacteriaceae bacterium
CATTGCGGCCTTCCGCGAACCGCCGATGAGGATGTTGATGCCGAGCTTGTCCATATCGATGTGGGTGGTGCCGAGTCCGGTGATGGCGTCTACGACGAGGAGTGCTTCGGAGTTGGCCTCCTTGAGCAGTCTGGCGACTGCGCCGAGGCAGTGACGCGCGCCGGTAGATGTCTCGGTGGCCTGCATGAAGACGACGCGAGTTTCGAGTTTGAGCGCGGCCTTGACGGCGTCGATGGAGAAGGTATCGCCATAGGGCGCGGAGACGAGATCGACCTCGCAGCCGAAGGCCTTTGCGAGGCCAGCCCAGCGCTCGCCGAACTTACCGGCGCTGAGAACGAGCACGCGGTCGCCGGGCGAGGTGAGGTTGGAGACGGAGGCCTCCATTGCGCCGGTGCCAGAACTCGAGAGGACGATGACGTTGTTGGTGGTGCCGACGAAGTCCTTGAGTTGCGTGAGAACGCGGGAGAAGATGGCGCGGAACTGCGGCGGTGCGGTGATGAATATCGGCCGCGGCCATGGCGAACTGGGCGGCGGGCAGGAGCGGGGTGGGGCCGGGCGTGAATAGACGCGTCTTGAGGATCATATAGCTATTGTAATGGAGGGTTGCGGACGGCAGGTGTGCCGGTTGTCACGCGGGCACAGGGATGGTTGCAAGGAGCGTGGGCGCGGTTATTTGGCGAGTTCAGCTTTGACGAGTTCGGAGACGAGCTTGCCGTCTGCGCGCAGGCCAGTGGCGAGGATTTGCTGCTGGGCGAGCTTCATGGCGGCTCCCATATCGCGCAGGGTTGGCTTTTGGCCAGTACCGGCGGCAAGTGCGGCGACGGCTGCGACTACGATGGCGCGGAGCTGGTCTTCGCCAGCGGCCTGGGGCATGTAGGACTCGATCATGTCGATCTCGGCCTGCTCCTTGGCGGCGAGCTCGGGGCGACCGCCTTTGGTGAAGCTATCGACGGACTCACGACGCTGCTTGAGGAGGGTGCTGAGGACCGCGGTCTGCTCGGCGTCGGTGAGCGGCTGACGCTTGTCGATCTCCTTGGAGCGCAGGGCGGATTTGACCATGCGCAGGGTGGTGAGGCGGTGCTCCTGGTGGGCCTTCATGGCGGCGATGATGTCGGCGCCGATCTTTTCGCTGATGCTCATGCGGGTGTCTCCATGATGCGGGTTCTGTGGGGCATTTTTATTCTACGAGGGCGGAAGGCGGCATGGGCGTGGATTGCGGCGAAGATGTGGTACCGAATCCGGGGCTGAAGCCCCTTTCTTTAGCGGCCCGGATTCAGGGGCCTGAAGGCCAATGCGGGGGTCCCTCCACTGCGCTGCGCTTCGGCCGGGATGACGAGGTTACGCGGTGAAGGATTGCGATCAGGATAAATCATGAGGGAACTATGCGCCTGATTGAGATAAAAGACTTGCGTCCTGCGGCTGTTGCCGCGATTGCGTTGACTGTTCTGTTGGCTGTAGCGCCGGTGAGGGCGCAGCGATATGTGCCGAAACCAAATTACGACGGGACGACGTTAGAGACGTTCAAGGACACTTCGATGTTAAAGCCTCCGGCGGGTGCCAAGGTCGCGATCTGCGTGTTCGAGGACCTGGAGTGTCCGGCCTGCGCCCAGGCGTACCCCGTCGAGCACCAAGCGGCGGCGCACTACAATATACCGATTGTGCGCAGGGACTTCCCCCTGCCGGGGCATATATGGAGCTTCGACGCGGCGGTGTGGGCGCGTTACTTGCAGGACAAAGTATCTCCGAAGACGGCGGACGACTATCGCAGTGCGGTGTTTGCCGCGCAGAGAGGGATTGCCAGCAAGGACGACATGCTGAAGGTTACCCGGAACTTCTTCCAAACGCATGGTCTGCAAATGCCGTTCGTACCCGATCCGACAGGGCAGTTCAAGAAGGAAGTGGAGGCGGACAGGGATCTGGGCGATAAGCTGGGAGTGAAGTTCACGCCGTCGATCACCGTAGTGACGCAGCACGAATGGGTGCATGTGACTGAAATCGACTCCCTTTACGCGACCATCGACGAGCTGATGGCGAAGGTGAAGGCGGAGCCAAGCGCGGCGAAGAAGATGCCGGTGAAGAAGACTGCGACGCATCCGTAGAATGCTCAAAGCTAGCTTGCGATGAGGGGCAGAGTGAGCAGGCACATCGCGGCCTGAGCTACGAGAACTGCGCCGGTGAGGATGAGGAAGAGCCTGCGGGTGCGGGTTTCCAGCGCGTCGGCGAAGACGCCACCGATGAAGGTGAAGAAGAAGGGCAGCGCCCAGAGCCATGGAGCGCTGACGGTCTGCGTGGTGATGAGCGGAGCGAGCGCGAGCAGGACCAGCAGAGGCGCGGTATTGCCGAAGTAACGGCTGCGGGTGACGGCGCAGTAGAGAAGCGCGGCCACTACGAAAGCGATCAGGATGGGGAAGTTGGCGAGGCTGCCGGCAAAGCCGCGATCGAATACGAAGCCGATGGGGCCTGCCAGCGAGAACCAGAGACGCGCCGCGCCACCGGTGAAGACGTAGCTGAAGGCGGCGAGGTGAAATCCATAGAACGCGAAGAGGATGGCCAGCGCGCCGATGGCGGAGACAAGCAGTATCTGCATGACGTAGCCGCGCCGCTTTTCGGCGACGTAGAGCATGAAGGCCAGGGCGGCAAAGAAGCCAAAGATGGCGGCCAGAAGATGAGCGGCGGCGGTAAAGCCCAGCGCGATGGTGAGTAGCGCGATGCGCGGACGCCATTTGCGGCGCGGACCCTGCATGGCATGGGCGACTCCGATGGCGGTGTAGATGAGGCCGTAGAGTCCCCACAGGGCGAGGAGATCGTTGTTGGGCGTGACTGCCATGCGGACGACGGCGGGACAAAAGCAGTAGAGGCCGAGGGCGAAGAATCCTCCCTCGTTGCCGTAGAGGCGGCGCGTGACCCACCACAGTCCACCGCCCAACCAGACGGCGAAGAGTACAAACGGAAGGTGGATGAGAACGACGACGAACTCCAGTTGGTGGCGCGACTCCCATGTGGAGCCATTGAGGGAATCGCCGGGATAGAGGCGGTTGGCTGGCGCGCGGAAGTGGTCCACGGCGACAAGCGTGAGACATTGCAGGGTGAGCGGCAGTCCGGCGGCGCGGTAGGCGAAGGTGCCGTCACCGTTGAGGTTGCCGCAGGTGGTGAAGTATCCCTCCAGGGGCGATGGCCGCTCCCACATCTCGCGGCCGCAGCGGGCAAAGCGATAGTCAGCGGTGGAGAGCTCCTGATGGCCGACGACCCAAAGACACTGGGCGAGGAAGGCCAGCAAAAGAAGCGCGGCAAGACGCTGCGGACGTCCGATGTGGATGCGCGGGAGGGTCATGCGGCGATGGCTGGCGGATGCGATGGGGAGGTTGGTGCCACGCATCGAGTGTAACGCGGTGGCGGGGGGACGGGGCTGCGTACGATAACCCACCCTAGCAGCGATAAAGCTACGGCAAGGATGGGACACCCGGCACCTGGCTACTTGACAATCTGCTTATGATGTCTACAATGTAGATATGGCAGATCTCCTTGGGACTTTTGAGCAGGCTGTGTTGCTGGCGATCCTTCATTTGGAAACAGAGGCCTATGGACGCGCGGTTCTGCATCAGGCGCAGGAGATGCTACAACGCGATGTGTCGGCGGGGTCGGTCTACACGACGCTGGACCGGCTGGAGGCACGCGGGCTGGTAAGCTCCCGATTGGCAGAGGGTACGCCGGTTCGTGGAGGGAGAGTGCGTCGCTACTACACAGTGGCGGGCAAAGGGATTAACGCGCTGAACGATGCTCGAAGCGCATTGACGGCAATATGGGCAGGGGTGCAACTTCCGAACGAGGTGTAGCTATGAGTACAGAAACACAATCGCCACCGAGCTGGGCAGAAGCTTTACTGGAGCGACTTCTGTCCGCACACGAGCGGCAGACAGTAGTAGGCGATCTGCGAGAGGAGTATGTGGAATCGGTGGTTGTGCGGCGAGGACGGCTGCTCGCGGACCTGTGGTATCTGCGCCAGATTTGGAGCTTTGTGCCTCGGCGCTTATTTCAGAACAGAATCGAGGGGAAGATGCTTCCATCCATTTCGTACTTCACATTCGCTTGTGCCTGCTGGTTGGCTACGATGGAGTTGGTGCTTCGGCATCCGGGGTATGGGCTGCGCGTTATAGGTGCACTTTGCATCGCGCTGATCAGCCTGGCGACAATTCTTGGCCGACTGATCCATGTGCAGGGTCTCTACGATGGATTGCGTTGGGTGGGAGCGCTCGTTTTGATAGGGATCGGCGGCCAAGCATTCTTACGCAACGCCCGCTCCGCTCACTTTGAGGGATTTATCTTCCTCATCTCCCTGGCACT
>CAWERM010000212.1:0-4843 GCA_963810995.1 uncultured Acidobacteriaceae bacterium
GCCAGCTCGGCCGTGCGCGACCTGCCATGCGTCTCCACGATCCCGATCACAACGTCTTCGCCGCGGCTCTTCCGGCGGATCGCCTCGCTCAACATGCTGAAGGTCTTGCCCACCCCCGGCGCGTACCCCAGGAACACCTTGAACCGCCCGCGCTTCTGGCCCTCCGCTGCGGCAAGCCATTCTTCTGGAGTTTTAATATGGGGTTGTTCTGGATTCATTTGGTTTATCTTTCTATACAATTCTTCTAGTGTCCATCAAACGCATTGTCGAGGCGGCCCGCTGGATTCTCATTGCATGTGGTCTTGCCGGTATTGTAGCTCTCTATCATTTTTTAAATAGAGCAAACAATACCACCGTATCACTCAGCCTGCTTCTACTGGTGCTCATCCTCGCCGGAAGCTGGGGTCTGCGCTATGCCATCGTAGCTTCGCTCGCCGCAACCATCGTTTTCAACTACTACTTCCTTCCCCCGATCGGCACCTTTACCATCAACGATACCCAGAACTGGGTCGCTCTCTTCGCCTTTCTCGGCACTGCGCTCTATGCCAGCCACCTGGCCTCCAGAATACGCGAGGAGTCGCACGAGGCCGACTCCCGCCGCCTCGAATCCGAGATGCTCTACCGCCTCGGACGTCAACTGCTGCAACCGGAAAATGTCGCCCAACTGCTCAACTTCATTCCCTCCAGCGTGGCCAACGCCTTCAACAGCCCCGCCGTCACCCTCTTCTTGGCCGACGGCGACCGCATCTATCTCTCAGACCCCAAACGCATCTCCAGTCCGCAGGTGGCGTGGCATTCGGGCGACACCGCAAACAGCACGGAAATCGTCGAACGTACTCGCGCGGAGATCATCCGCGATCTGCGCGAAGCCATGCTGCATCCCGTCACCAACTCCACCGCCGACGGTTTTCCCGCCGTCATTCCCCTGCGCGTAGGCGTGCGTCCCACGGGGGCCGTGCTGCTGGAAGCCACGACCCTCTCCCGCGAAACCATGGAAGGCCTCAGCGGGCTGGTCTCCATGTCCATCGAGCGCGCCGAAGCCCTCGAAGACAGCGCCCGCTCCAAGGCAGCCAAGGAGACCGAGCGCCTGCGTACCGCCCTGCTCGATTCCGTTACCCACGAGCTGCGCACTCCGCTCACCTCCATCAAGGCCTCCATCACCGCTCTGCTCTCCCAGCAGGCCCTCGACGACACATCGCGGAAGGAGCTGCTTACCGTCATCGACGAGGAGTCCGACCGCCTCAACCGCCTCATCGAGCAAGCGGTCGAGATGTCGCAACTCGACGCCAACAAGGTCCAACTGGAGTTGAAACCGCAGTCCATCGCGGGTCTCATCTATGTCGCCGTCGAGCAATGCCGTTCAGACCACCCCTCCCGCGACTTCCGCGTCTCGCTCTCCAGTTTCCTGCCCAATGTACTCGCAGACAAGGCTTGGATCGAAAAAGTGCTGGCCAACCTGCTGGGAAACGCCGCCAAATACTCCCCGCCGGACCAGCCCATCTTCGTCGCAGCCGACCCCCAGAAAAATATGCTCTCCGTCAGCGTCGCAGACCGAGGGGCCGGCATCGACCCCATGGAGCAAGGCTTGATCTTCGACAAGTTCTATCGCGGCCAGGGACAACGCAGCCGGGTCAGCGGCACAGGAATGGGCCTGGCCATCTGCCGCGCCATCATCGCCGCGCACGGCGGCACCATCGGAGTCACCAGCCAGCTCGGCCACGGCTCCGTCTTCACCTTCACCCTGCCCATCGCCGCCCCCGTAGTATAAGGGTGTAGAGGTATGGTCGCGGAGAGGTTCATGAATAAAACAGCCCTGTGCATCGTTGCAGCACTGGTGTGTTCGGCACCGGCGATGCACGCGCAAAAGCTTGCCGGCACGTGGCAGGGAACCATCACCGATGGAAATGATGCTCTTCGCGTCGTAGTCAAAATCACAGAGGACGATCGGCGGCTCAAAAGAGGACTCTCTACAGCATCGATCAGGGCGGGGATCCGATGGCGCTCTCGTCCATCAGCCTCCAGGGCGGCAAACTGAACTTTGCCATCGCGTTAATCAAAGGCAGCTTCTCCGGAACCGTAAGCGCCGACGCCAACTCCATCGCCGGTCAATGGATCCAGAGCAGCAAACCACTGCCACTGACCCTCATCCGGGTCAGTAAGGATGCTGCATGGGATATCCCCAAACCGAACGCGCCCATGGCCCGGGACGCCGATCCGTCCTTTGAAGTCGCCACCATTAAACCCAGCAAGCCCGACGAAGACGGCGCCGGCTACAGCCTGGACGGGCGCCACGTCAGCACCGAAAACACATCGCTCGATAACCTAATCGGCTACGCCTACGACATCCACCGCAAGCAGATTGCCGCTGCACCGGACTGGGCGGACTCCGACAAATACGATATTGCAGGCGTTCCCGACCTGCCCGGTGAGCCCAACAATATCCAGATGAAGCTAATGGTGCAGAAGCTGCTGGCCGACCGGTTCCAACTGAAGTTCCATCGCGAACCACGAGAACTCTCCGTGTACGTCCTCGCCGTCGCAAAGAACGGCCCGAAGAACCTGACCCGGAGCGCTGCCTCAGGCGAGGGCTTTTCCATCCCCATCGGCGGAGCCAAGGGCGGCGTCAAGATGACGGTCTATAACGGCACCATGACCAACTTCGCCATCTTCGGGCTGCAGGGCGCCGTCGTCGATCGCCCCGTCGTCGACCGCACCGGTCTCACCGATCGCTACGACTTCGCGCTCAAATGGATGCCTGACGACTCGCAGTTTGGGGGGCACACGCAATTTCCCGAGGTCAAAGACTCGCTGCCAAGTCTCTTCACCGCTATCCAAGAACAATTAGGACTGAAACTGGAACCGATGAAGGCACCCGTCGACGTGCTGGTCATCGACCATGTCGAAAAACCCTCCCCCAACTAGCCTCAATCTGCGTGCGGCTCGTCTTCAGCAGCGCAGCCATCCGGTTCTTCACAGATGCAGGAAATACACCGGAGCGCAGCCCGCCAGCCACGCCGCGGCCTGTAGCCCCAACACCCCCAGCGTCTCTCGTGGTGCGCGCCGCAGCCACTTCACAGCGAAGAACAGAGTAATCGGCCACTGCACCGTCATCAGCAACTGGAAGAGATGCGCAACGGACCCTTCATCCGGATCGCGCGCGATGTGGCCTCCTCGCGCAAGACCCACAGCAACCGCGCCCAGAACCATCGCCAGTGCAGCTAGCGACATAGCCACCGGAATATATGCGCTTGGCCGCCTCATCATTGCGCCAAATGTATTCGTGTCCTGTTCCATCTTGCCTCCTCGTGTTGGGTTGACGTGCTCGTGTAGCGCCGACCACACACTGTCGGCAACCGTGCCAAGATCGCCCGGGCCCATCTCTAGCATTGCTTCGAACTCCTCGCCATAACGATCTCGCCAGGCAGGTGGATAAAGGCGTGTAAGCATACGGGCGAGCCTTGGCGTCATAAGGGTTCCAGCCTGCCCAGTCCCGTTTTCGCAAACTGATGGAGGGTAGTCAGTCTTGCTCGGAGAACGCGTAGGCCCTCTGCGGTAATGCGATACGGCCGGCGCCGCTCCTCCGGCGGAAGCGGCGCGATCCATCCCTGCTGCTCCAGCCGAGCGATCGCCCCATACAGTGTCCCCGGTCCCAGTCGTGTTCCACACAGGCGCACAATGTCGTCGATCATGGCGTGTCCATGCTTTGGCCCGTTGGCCAGGCTGGCAAGTACAAGCAGCGGAGGGTCGGAGTAGTGCCCCAATCCTGGACCGTCTTCACTCTCTACTACGTTTCGCGTACTACGCATGACGTAGTTATCGCATACTCCCAAGCATCCTGCAAGCGTTTTTTTACCGGCCATGTAATCCATGCCGCAGGTTCCCCGTCTATGGCTGCTGAACGGGTTGGCATCAGCAGACCCTCCAGGGAGAGTCCCATGAATATTCGCAGCCTTATTTGCACCACTAAATCGACACGTATTCTTGGCGTTACCGGCAGCTTATGCCTTGCCGCTGCTATGGTGACGGGATGCTCCAGTTCGGTTACGCCGGGCACGGTCAGCAACATCGGTACGTCCTCGTCCACTGTCCCGGTGTTGATTACCGATGCGCCCAGCGACCAGCTCGTGGCCTTCACCCTGACCCTGAACAGTATCACTTTGACTGACTCCGCCAACCAGACGGCCAGTATCCTCCCTACAGCCACCACCATTGAGGTCTGCCATCTCAACGGTATTCAGGCTCCGTTGGTCACTGCCAGCATTCCACAGGACACCTGATACTTCGGCCACCATCACATTCTCCAGTCCGCAGATCACCTATATCAACAGCTCGGGCCAGCCGGTCTCCGTGACGCCCACTCTTGCCACTACCTCCTTCACCTTCACCTTCCCCACGCCGTTCACGGTCAACAACACCTCCACCTCGCTTCTGGGTCGATCTGCTGGCCGGGAGGTCGGTCGCCATCTCCGGCACCACGGTGACGGTCACCCCGGTCTTCAGCATCAAGCCCGTGCCGCCAGCCGCTGCCGCGCCTCCTCCCAGCCAGAACGGCACAGGAATGCAGCAAATGGCCACTGTCGTATCGGTCAGCGGCACCAGCGTCACGCTCCAACCAGGCTCCGGCCCCAACTTCACCGTCAGCACCAACAGCTCCACCATCCTCCAGGGCCCGAACTTTACCTCGCTCTCCGCGCTCACGGTCGGCGAGATCGTACAGGTCGACTTCATCGTCCAGTCCGGCGGAACCTATCTCGCTACCCGTATTCAGATACCGCCGCCGCCACCCAACGGTCAGCAGCCCAACATGATCTCCGGCCCCGTTACCTCAGTCGGCTCTGGCAGC
>CAWERM010000213.1:0-6528 GCA_963810995.1 uncultured Acidobacteriaceae bacterium
AATGGCTGGTGAATTTTTCTGTTTCTGGCGGTGTTGGGGCCAGGATTTATCACTGCCAACGTCGACAACGATGCCGGCGGCATCTACACCTATTCGCAGGCCGGTGCGCAGTTCGGCTACTCGCTGCTGTGGACGATGATCCCGATCACGCTCGCCCTGATCGTGGTGCAGGAGATGTGCGCCCGCATGGGAGCGGTGACCGGCAAGGGGCTGAGCGACCTGATCCGCGAGGAGTTCGGGCTGCGCATCACCTTCCTCATGATGTCGGCTCCTGATCACAATTTCGGCAACGTGGTGGCCGAGTTTATCGGCATCGCCAGCAGCCTGGAACTGTTTCACGTGTCGCAAGTTCATCTAGCGTGCCGTCTGCGCCGTGTTCGTGTGGCTGCTGGTGGTGAAGGGCGATTACAAGAGCGTGGAAAAGGTGTTTCTGGTCGCGTCGTTTTCTATATCGCGTACATTATTGCCGGAGTGCTGGCGGAACCCGCCTGGCATGAGGCGCTGATGGCCACGGTGAAACCTCCGCACGCGGCCGGTTGGAGCGACAAGACGCTATATCTACATGGTGATTGGCGTGGTGGGCACGACGATTGCGCCCTGGATGCAGTTCTATCTGCAATCGTCGGTGGTGGAGAAGGGGATCACGATCGCAGTACAAGGCCTCGCGGCTGGACGTAATCGTGGGCTGCTTCTTCACCGATATCGTGGCATGGTTCATCATTGTGGCCTGCGCGGCGACGCTGTACGTGCATGGGATGCGCGACATTCAGGAGGCGGCCGACGCCGCGCAGGCGCGATGAAGCCGCTGGCCGGGGATTTGCCTTCATCCTGTTTGCGGCGGGACTGTTCAACGCATCGGTGTTTTCGGCGTCGATTCTGCCGCTATCGACGGCGTATACGGTGTGCGAGGGGATGGGCTTCGAGAGCGGTCTGGACAAGAGCCTGAAGGAGGCGCCGTTCTTCTACTGGTTCTATACAGCGCTGATCGTGCTGGGCGCTGGCGTGGTGCTGTGGCCGAATTTTCCGCTGGTGAAGGTGATCATTCTGTCGCAGGTGCTGAATGGCGTGCTGCTGCCGATCATCATGATCTTCATGCTGAAGCTGATCAACAAGCACGAGCTGATGGGAGAGCACACCAATTCGACGTGGTTCAACTGGGTGGCATGGATTACGGCGGCGATTGTCATCGCGCTCTCTCTGGTGATGGTGTGGAACAACCTGACGGGTCGTTAGAGGAGCTTGCCGTCGGCGAGGTCGCGGATGAGGTTGTAGTCGGCGGCCAGGAAGTCGTAGGTGGGCAGAGCGCTGAGGGATGACCACTGCAGGGCGTTGAAGATGTGGTTGTCCAGCTCGCCGGAGTAGTGGTTTACCACGAAGAACTGTAGGTCGATGGTGGCGCCGTTGCGATAGCGGTGACGAATCTGCGCGATGCGACGCCCTATGACGGCCTGGATGCCGAGTTCCTCCTCGAGCTCGCGGACGAGGGCCTGCTGGGCGGTTTCGCCGGGCTCGATCTTACCGCCGGGAAACTCCCACTTGAGACTCATGGGCTGGTCGGGGCGGCGCTGGCAGACGAGGACTTCGGAGCCGCCGGCGGTCTGGTCGCCTACTGGGCGCAGGATCAGCGCCGCAGCCACCAGCCGAACCGGTTTGCGGCTCGCGTCGCCGCGTCCATCCAATTTGCGAATGCGCTCTTTCACGTGGGCGTCTATCTCTCCAGCCTGGAATATACCGAAGTGCAGCAATTCAACCTTACTAGCTTAGACGCATTCTTGGAGGATGATCCAGGGAAAGTGCAAGAACCGGCATAGGGCCAACAAGTGGGCCTTACTGTAGCATGCAGAAGGCCTATTGGCTCAAGCCCTCTGAATCGAACGGCTTTATTCATAACGCTTGAGCCCTACGCTCCCTGCAAAGGACATAGACAAAGTAAGAAGCAGATTACCTACGGGAGTGGCAAAGAAAAGGATGGCGAGACTCAACGAGGAGAATGGGTTACTGCGCAGTACGTCGAGGGACGACGGGGACACCCATTCCGCTGAGCTTGCTGCGAGCCTGGACGGCTTCGGTTGAGTTGGGGAAGCGTGTGATGAGGGCGCGCAGTTGGGTAATGCCTGCCTCGCGCTTTCCGGTCTCGAAGAGAGCCTGTCCCTTGTGCAGGTATGAGACGGGGACTTTGGGATTGTTGGGGAATTGAGTGAGGACGCGGTCGTAATCCTTGATGGCTGTGAGATACTTGCCGTTTTTATAGTCGATCTCTGCCAGGTAGTAGAGGGAGTTGCCGGCGTAGGGGTCGGTGGGATAGGAACTGACAATCGCGGCGAACTCGGTGGAGGCCTGAGCATAGCTGGCGGCCACGTAATCACTGAGCGCTGTCTTGTATAGAGTTGCTGCGGAGGGTGCTGCGGGCGCGGCCAGCGGGGCACGGGAGGATGGCGCAGACGTGGAGGTTCGGGAGGATGGCGGAGCGGCGGGGGCAGACGGATTATTGGACGCTGACTGTGCTATGGCGGAGGGAGTGCTGATGGCTGTCGGATAGCCGCCACTGGCGATAGGTAGCGCCCCGGTGGGCTGCGTGGGCGGAACGGAGTTGTCCATGGGCTGGGACGGTGTGACGGGCGCGGGGGACGGGTTGGGCGGGACGAGGTTTTGCAGCGCGGCGTCGATGGACTGTTGCTGGTCCTGTACGGACTTAAGTCCCTTTTCCAGGTTATTGAGGCGTGCCTTGACTTCGTCGAGCGAGTCGCTGAGGGTCTGCATCTGGGTGGAGAACTGGTCGAGTTTGGTGTTGGTGGAGTCGTGCTGGGTGACCAGCTGCTGCTGCAGCGTGCTGATGGAGAGGGACATTTTATTGACCGAGTCGGTGGTCTGCTGCACCAGGTCCTTGAGCACGCCCATGCGTTCGTCGTTGGATTGCTGTAGGCGGGCCACGGCAGTTTGCAGTTCCTGAACCTGGGTCTGCAGTTCGACCATGTCCTTGTTGACGGCGTGTGCCGGTGGCGTGGCCAGGGCCAGTGCGAGGAGAGTGCAGGCAAATCGGGGACGGAGTTGAATCATAGGACAGTTACCTCAGGGGCAGAATCGTTGGCCCAAAAGAGCGGGAGAACAAGTTCCGTGGTTGAAACTGTTGGAGCGGTTGTGGTGGGGTCGACGGATCCGGTTCCTTCGACTCCGTGTGTCGCAAAAAGGCGCGTCACACTCCGCTCAGGATGACGACCTTGCGACGATTGAACATTCAACTCAATCCCAGATCTAGAGCATTTTCGGAATACACCTAAACTTTTCGAAGATCATACAATGTGGATTTTCTTGAGAAAATCCACTGGAATGCCGTGGCTTCGGTCTACACCAATTCCGAAAATGATCTAGCGGTCGAGCGCAAACTGGGCGCGGCGATTCTGTTGCCAGCAGGCTTCGGTCTCATCGGTGCAGAACTGTTTCTCCTTACCGTAGCTGACGACGCGGATGCGCGCCGGAGCGACTCCGGCATTGACCAGCGCAGTCTTGGCGGAGTTGGCACGGTTCTCGCCCAGGGCCAGGTTGTACTCGGCGGAGCCGCGGTCGTCGCAGTATCCGCCGATGACGACGCGGATGTCTGGGTGGGCGACCAGATAGGAAGCGGCCTTGACGGCGGAGGCTTGCGCATCGGGTCGCAGGTCTGCACTGTCATAGTCGAAGAAGATGTCTGGAACATTCTCGTGGAATGCGGCCTCGGATCCCATGTCGGCGGTTGCGGTGGTATCTGCGGGGACGGTGGGCGCGACGGGTACACGTACGGTGACTCGGACGCTGGCTTCGACGCTGCCTCCATCGCCCTTGGCGGTCAGGTGGAAGTTGGTGGAGGTGGAGGGCGAGACGGTCTGCGTGCCGTTGGGGTTGACCGGGCCAATGCTATCGATGTTGACGGTGCTGGCATCGGTGGTGCGCCAGTTGAGTACGACCGACTGGCCGACGTCGATAGCCGCGGGATCCGCGGTGAGGGACGCGGTTGGCATAGGCGGCAGAGGCGCGGGCGTCGGAGCAAGAGTATCGGGACTGACGCTGGTTTCGGCGTTTTTGTGGCAGCCGGACAGCGTGGCGAGCGCGACCGTCAGCAAGAGGGCTGAGCGAATTGGCCTAGTAAGGAACGACTTCGGCTGAAGCAAGTGCATGTGGGTCATCGATTTCTCCTGCGTAGCCAATGCTATAACCAACTGCGACTCCTATCGTCTGTCTAACTGCATAGCCAACGGTTTGTCCATTCCATGTTACTGAAAATCAAGATTTGCGCCATAGAAGATTGTGGGAATGGTGGAATTTCCAAGCAGGGCCTTATTTCCAACTCCAGTTGGGCATATCGGCGCCGGGGCCGGTGAGTGGGCGCTTTTGGGGGTTTTGAGTCGGCGAGCATGGTCCAGATGCGCATGTGGTCTGCCCGGCCATCAGCGGAGTTGGCATAGGCGATGTGGCGGCTGTCGGGTGACCAGGAGGGGAAGTCGCAGAGGCCGCTGTCGTGGGTCATCTGCGTCCACGGTAACTGCCGTCGGCGCCGGGTGAAGTTGAAATTATGTAGATGTCGCGGCCGCCGGGAGCGCCTGGGCCGTATTTGCGCTCCCAGGAGAAGGCGATGAACTGCCCGTCGGGCGACCACGAGGGCGAGGAAGCATAGCCCCCGTTGGTAAGGAGCTGCACGCCGGTGCCATCGGAGTTCATGATGTAGAGCTGCGGCAGGCCGGTACGTCCGCTGATGAAGGCGATCTGGGCCCCGGTCTTGGGGTTGTAGGCCGGCGAACTGGCATCGCGGAAGCTGGTGATTTGGCTGGCAAGATTGCCGTTGGAGTCGGCGACCCTAATGTTAAAAGGAGCCGTTGGGCGCGGCTGCGTAGGCCAATTTGTTGCCATCGGGCGACCAGGCGGGAGTCTGGGAGCTGACGTTGCCGGTGGGAAAGTTGACGTACCGGTCTAGGATGAGTGAGTACATCTTGATTTGCGCGCCGTACTTACCGAACGAGGCGAAGGCGAGGCGGGTGTTGTCTGGCGAGATGCGGGGCGAAATGGAGTCGGTGCCAAGATGGGTGATGGCGTGCTGGTTGGCGCCGTCATAGTCCATGGCCCAGATCTCCTTAGCGAAAGGGCCGAGGATTTTGACGTAATAGATTTTGCTTTCGGCGATGCCAGGGACCCCTCCTCCCAGGCGATAGATGATCTCGTCGGCGAAACGGTGAGCGACCTGGCGGGCGGAGTCAGCCGAAGCTTCCTCGCTATACTGCTTGGCGATGACCTGCGGGTACTGAAGGTTCTTGTCGTCGAAGAGGAAGCCATTGACCACCAACTTACCCGCGGTGACGCCAAGCGAGCCGAAGGCGATATAGGCTGCACTGGCGGGTGCGTTGGAGTAGCTCTGCAACTGGATATCGGAGGGCGTGCCGGGATTGCCGGGAGGCATCAGGCTCTTGGAGACGATGTCGAAGATTCCGGCCGTGGCCAGGTCGGCGTAGAGGGTGGTATCGAAGGTCTGCTTGAAGGTTGTGATCTGCGGGTCGGCAGCGGCCAGCGGCTTGAAATCGGCTACGGCGAGGCGGATGGAGGTGACTCCGGAGGTTGTACCGGTGAGGACATTGTCCTGGCCGGGGGCGGGCGGGGAGTGCAGAGATGCGGCCAGCGTCAGGAACAGGAGCGCCACTATGGATTGGAATGGGACGGAGTGCCGGCGAATTGTGCGGGTCGTTCTATCCATGCTCTCTATGGTAGACGGTCAAGATGAATCTTTGGTTGTAGAGGAAGCGTGGAGAACATACAGAGTGAAGGGGGGATGGGTTACCGTAGACGAAATACGGGATACTCCGTTACCCACAGAATGACAAACCGATTATTGGTGTGGTGGGGGATCGAAGTAATACATGACATTGATGTGGCTGCCGGTGTATGCGTCGGGGAGGGGGCCAAAGGTGTCGATGTGGCGGACGGCATTGAGGGCGGTCATGTCGAGGGTGTTGTCGCCGCTGCGCTGGGAGATCTTGATGTCGGTGATCGAACCGTCGCGCTCCACCTGGAAGGTGATGAAGACGCGGTGTCCGGCGGCCTGGGGATCGAGCATGTTGGTGTACCACTGCGCGGCGACCTTCATCTGAATCTGCTGGACGTAGTAAGCGAAACGCGTGCCGAAGGCGGCGTCCGCGGTCTGGACTAAGTTGCTTCCGGCGCTGGTCTTGGTGGCGCTCACGGCGAGGTTGGCGGCAGTGGCTTCGCCGGCCTGGACCTGGTTGGGATTGACCTGTATGGGTTGGGGATGGAGCGGTGGGGGTGGAGTAGATTTGTCGGCGGTCTTGAGCGGCTTGATGGACTTTACGGGGATGGGGATGGCGTTGGGCTGGGGAAGTTCAACGGTGTGCTCTTTGGAGGTGATGGGCGCTGGCGAAGGCGTCTCTGTTGCCAGCACGTTGTTCGGGTTGATGGGCTGCTTGGGTGGAAACGGGAGGGCGTCGACCATGGTGGCAGGGATGGCCCCTGAGGTGGCGCCAACACGTAACGGCATCGGTGCCACAACAA
>CAWERM010000214.1:0-7792 GCA_963810995.1 uncultured Acidobacteriaceae bacterium
GAATGTAGGAAAGAGAGTAGTAGTTGGCGCCGTTGTTAAGCGCCTTGTCCACCGCGGTGGCCAGGTCGTTGGTCTGGGTATAGGCCACGCCGCCGGTTGCCTCGGCCACCATCTGCTCAGATAGCTGCGCGTCTCCCAAATAGGTTACGCCTCGGGCGTCGACTGGGTACACCGATACCTGAGCCGCAGTCAGCAGGTCGTAGGCGTGGCTCAGGGTGGTGGAGTAGTCGGGCAGGCAACCAGGCCGGTCGTTGGGGATGGTGATTTGCGGAATCCCCACGGTAAACCAGATGAGGTTCTTGCGGCCGTGGATGGCGGCGGTGTCGATGGCGATGCGGCTGAAGGTTTCCAGCACGCTCTCGTTGCGGCTGTTGGATTGCACGCAGCCTGGATCTCCGTTGCCATCGGTGTCGTATGGCACAGCTTGGATGGCCGCCATCAGCAGGTCGTGGTCCGAGGTGAAGCTCTGCACGATGCGCAGGTTGTTGGTCATGGCAAGCACGGCAACCCTGGTTCCCGGCGGCATACTCTGCAGCGCCTGCTCGGCCGCGGCCTTCACGCGCGCCTGCATCCCAACCGACCGCGATACTTGCCCAGGACTCGTGTTGTCGATGGGGGCCTCGTTCTCCAGGTCGAGCAGAATAATATTGACCGCGTTACTGGGTGGCGGCGGCTGAAAACTGGTATAGACGTTGGGCGGCAACTCGCGCGGCAGCTCCACCGGCTGCGATCTCACCTCCTCGAAGTTGCGAACCGGCTGCGGCTTGCCATCTTCCCGGACGGTGAAGTCGGCCTGGGTGAGGCCATGCACGGGTTGTCCGTTGGCGTCGATTGCGGTGACATCGAGCACTGTAAGGCGCGTAAAGACCTGGAGGGTCTGAGTCGCATTTGCAGGCGATGCGTCCTGCTGTGCCGCCGCGCCGGGGCGTATGGATGCAAGAGCTGCCAGGATTGCAATCACGCACGCCGATGCCAGAACTCTACGCGAATATAGCATCCGAAAAAATTCTCCTACCTAATAGCTTCGACCCGGATTCGTCAGACTCCACTCGCAAATTGTTGATGATATTCGGAGCAATTCTACGCGCCGCAACCCTACTGGCTAGCTTTTATTTCAGATGCGGATTTCGATGCAGGGGTAGCTGGAGTTACCTCGGACTTCGTATCGGCTTTTTTACCCACGGTCAACGGAATCTCCAGTGTGCCGGCTTTATTGGCGGCAGTGTCGAAGACTCCGGCACGTAGCTTGAGTTGGCCACGCGGAAGGTCGATGGGGAGCGAGAAATTCAACGGGGATCGGTAGAACCCGTTGTACTGCGCAACGGTGACGCTGATCTTGAAGGTCTGGCTGCGGGACGCGACGAGCTGGCCGAAGGAATCGAAGGCACCGAGATCAATCTCAATGGCAGCGGTGCGTACGCCGTCAGGTGATTCAGTGAGTGCAATTTGTTTGGGGTCGAAGATGAAAGTCGTCTCGTAGGGCGCTCCCTTGGTGTGCTGGGGTGCGGGACTGGAAAAGGCTGTTGTTGTGGGCTGCGTGGACGATGAGCCCGGTTCCACTTGGAAGTCGAAGAGTATTTGGCTGGCAGGAAGCGCACCGAGGCGCATGGGGCCCTGGATCATCTGCTGTTTGAGGACGGCGTCGGGCGGTTTCGGCTGCTCGTCGTTGTAGCCGGGGCGGTAGTTGAGATGAAGACCGGGGCGGTCGACGGTGATCTTGATGGGGTGAAAGTGGCCGTCCTCATCTGGCCGCGTGGGGACGTAAGAGAGGGTATAGCCATGGAGCGTGTCGTCGACAATGTTGGCGATGCTGCCGGTATAGTCGTTGGAGTTACTGATGTCACCGCCGGTCTCATCCGCGACGTTCTGCTTCAGCAGCGCATTGCGTTGTTCATTGGGTGTACTCCCGAAGTCGTGGACGCCGCGCGGGTCGAGTGGATAGATCGCGATCTGTTCCCTGGTGAATATGTCGTATAGGTCCATGAGTCGGTGAACCTCGGTCATATCTCTGATACCCCAGGAGTAGCCGCCGTCGTGGACTATCGCGGGTGGTGAGCCGCGCAGTATCCAAACGAGGTTCTTGCGACCCTTGACCCCGGCGGCGTATGCGGCGATCATGTTTGCCGCAGCGATAGCGTCAGGGAGTCCAGCACCAGGTTCGGATATCCATTCGACATCGAGGCTTTCGACTGCGGAAGCGGCTGACGAGCCATCGGACGTGAATCCCTGTAGCAGGCGCAGACCCTTGCTGGGCGATAGAACGAAGAGGGCGACGGTTGTGCCTACTGGCATTGTGCGAAAGTAGCTAGCGATGTATTGCTTCGATCGCTGCAAGTCCTCCGGGGCCGAGGCGATCCTATCGAAGAGGAAGATCTGGACGGGGCCGTTGGCGGGCTGGGCTGTGGAGTTGGTGTACGTGTTAGGCGGGAGTACGGGTGGGGAGGTAGGAGGGGATTCCTTACTGTATTCGCGGAAGCTGCGGATGGGCTGGGGTTGGCCATCTTCGAGAACGGTGAAGTTGGATTGTTTAAGGCCGATGACAGGCTGGCCTTTGTCGTCGGTGACGAGGACGTCGAGGATGGTTTCGCGGGAGTAGACGTGGATGGTGGGGGCGGTCGTTGTAGGTGTGGTCTGCTGCGTGGGGAATGGTACGAGTACATTCGATTGTGCTGCCGCGTTGGGGTGCATCGAAGCAAGAGCCGTCAGGAATGCAAGCATACACGCCGATGCCAGAACTCTACGCGAAGATAGCATCCGAAAAAATTCTCCTACCTAATAGCTTCGACCCGGATTCGTCAGACTCCACTCGCAAATAGTTGAAAGATTTCGCAGACATGGTACATGTGCAGCAGTGGACAGGTAAAGGGGATGTGCAGGGGAATGAGTCGGATTTGGGATTCCGCATTTCGCCTTTCCCCGATCGCTTAACGATCGTGGAGAGGCGAATCTGTGGGGGGGGGTACGCTTATCGGCACGGCTAAAGCCGTGCCCTTCCGTATATCTGCGAACGACAAGGGTGTTGTCGCAAATTGACTTACTACCCATCTATCTGCAAGTGCACTCCGCTACAATGGTTTGGATGGCAGAACAGGAACCAGGCGAGCTCGCGCAGGTGCAGGCGGCAGCATCCCAGTTACCGGAAGCATGGCGCAGGACGGAGCTGGCGCGGCACCCGGAGCGCCCCTATCCGATGGACTTTATTGCAGCACTGTTCAGCGACTTCAGCGAGATCCACGGCGACCGCGCCTACGGCGACGACACGGCGATGGCGTGCGGCATGGCGAGCTTTCATGGACGGCCGGTGATGGTGGTGGCCAACCTGAAGGGCCGCTCGATCAAAGAGCGCGTGGCGCGCAAGTTCGGCTCACCCGATCCGGAGGGCTACCGCAAGGCGCTGCGATGCATGAGGATTGCGGAGAAGTTTGGCCACCCGGTATTCAGCTTTCTGGACGTGGCGGGCGCCAACCCCGGCATCGGCGCGGAAGAGCGCGGTCAGGGCGAGGCCATCGCGCGCAACCTGCTGGAGATGTCGCGGCTGCGAGTGCCTACCATTGCAACCATTACCGGCGAGGGCGGGTCGGGCGGCGCGCTGGCGCTGGCCGTGGCAGACCGCGTGCTGATGTTGGAGAACTCCATCTACTCGGTGATCTCGCCCGAGGGATGCGCGTCGATCATGTGGAAGGACTCGAGCAAGAAACAGCAGGCCGCCGACGCGCTGAAGTATACCGCCTACAGTGTGAAGTCGCTGGGCTGCGTCGACGATGTGCTGAGCGAGCCGGAGGGCGGAACGCACAACGACCCAGTCCTGGCCATGGCGATGGTGGACGAGCGACTGCGCTTTCATCTGGCTGAGCTGGACACCAAACCGATGGAACAACTGCTGGAGGAGCGCTACCAAAAGTTCCGCAACATTGCGCAGTTCTATACCACCGCTGAGTGAGCGGAGAAAGAATGTACCTCAGGGGCTAAAGCCCCCTTTCAAAGGAGACTCTTACGGCACGGGTGAATCCGTGTCCTTAAGCAGGGCAATCCATGTTGCAAGCATCCGAAACACCCACAGTTGCGCAACCACGGCACAGTTTGGCAGGCCGACTGCCGCGTCCGCGCGGCCTCGACTTCGCACTCTTCGTTACCGCAATTCTGTGGTATCTGTGCGCGCAAGCGCTGAGCGCCAGCGCAGCCGGAGCACTTGGAATGAACTTCGATCTGGCCGACTGGCGTCCTCTGCTGGAAGCCGCACTTCTGCTGTTCCTGCTGGTATGCGGACTTGCGCTGCTGCGCAGGATTGAACGCCGCCTGGCGCCGTTGCAAATCACGCTTGGACTTCCGCGGCGTGCCACCTTACGCGCGGAGTGGGCAACTGGAGCTGCCATCGGTTGGGGAATCGCGGTAGCCTCCGTGCTGCCCATGGCCCTGGCTCGGGCACTGAACACGCAACTGTGGATAGAGACGCGCGCCTTTATGCTCTTCGGGCTTAGCCTGCTGACACTGGCTCTCCTTACCCTGGCGCACACACTGGCGATCTACGGCTATGGCTTCCAGCGGCTGATTGACGCGACTGGGCCGGTGCGCGCCACGCTGATTCTGCTGGCTGGGGTTTCGGTTATCCACTCAATGATGCCTGCGCCGTACGGCACTCCCGACGGGACACGCATCCTTGTCGACATACTGATGACTCTGCTGCTGTGTCTCTGCTGGTTGCGCACGCACGCGGTCTGGCTGGCCTGGGGGCTGCACTTCGCCTGGGCCGCATCGATCGCCGTTCTCTTCGGGCTGCCGATTGCCGGTCGGATTAGCTTCGGCTCGGTGGTGGACACGCGCGCTTCCGGGCCTGCATGGCTTACCGGCGGCGAGTACGGACCGGCAGCGGCCGCGCTAACGATCCTCTTTTTTCTGGCGGCCATTCCGATTCTGGTTCGCGCTACCAGCGATTACGCCTGGAAGTATACCCATCCGCCGCTGGTCCCCGGCGGCTACGACGTAACCATAGCTCCTCCGGCCGCGCATGTAGCGATGGAACAGGCTGCTGAATCCGCGCAGGTGGTGAATCCCGCATCGCTGGTGCAGATACAAACCGCTGCGGAGCAACCTTCGTCAGATGAAAGTGTATCGAAATCAAATTGACGCTCTGCGCTATCACAAGCGGCTCGTAGCGCGAAAGGGAGCTTGAAAAAAAGTAAGGAAAGGCGCAAGATTTCCTAACTACGAGGTGCTGGCGATGGCCTTTCGTTCCCACCAATGGAGAGAGTACGCCGCAGTCCTTCCGGCCTGGTTTCTGGCTGGAACGCTGGCTAGCGTTTTGTCCTCCGCAGCGCGCGCGCAGGTTTTTGTGGTGGGCGAGAAGAGCGCCATGGCAAATGTCTCCACCGAATTCCACCCCACGCGGATCGAGTTGCCCTCTGCTCCCATCACGGAGCGGGGAAAACGTGAGCTAGTGCGCAATCTGGAGGAGGAGCAGGGCTTTGCGCATCGCACGCTGCCGCTGGGGGAGGACTTGCTCCTTATCGCCAACGGAAAGATGACCCCCTCCGGCGATGCCTATAAGGAGATGCTGTACAAGAAGGGACAATCGGCCGTGCCGGGCGACCGTGTGGTGCTGACGGCGGTGACAGTCAAGGACGACCGCATCGTCTTCGACCTGAACGGCGGGCCCTATGTGAACCATCGATTTCTGCGGCACATCGACCTGAACGGTGTGCCCATTGTTCCCCAGGATGGGGCGCAGGCGACCGGATGCCGGGTGACGCTGGTGTTCGAGGGCGGCCTGCCTGAGGTGAGCGCGCCGGAGGTAAAGGCGCTACTGGACCCGATCGTCGACTTCGGCGTGAAGACCTCGGCCGAGGCCTACGCGGACAGTCTTCCAACATTTCTCAAGACCGCCATCGAACAGCATGATGTGCTGGTGGGGATGGACCGCAAGATGGTGCTGGCCGCCATGGGCGAGCCGCTGTCGAAGGTGCGCGAACTGGTTCCCGGATCGACGACGCGGCGCTATGAGGAGTGGATCTACGGGCAGCCGCCGCAGACTGTGCGCTTTGTGCGCTTCGAAGGCGACCGCGTGACGCAGTTGCGCATCGCGGCACTGGGTAAGTCCATCGTGATTCATACCCAAGACGAGATGCAGGGCTACCTGGAGCCGGAGGAGACCCACGAGATCGCCATGGGGGATGAGAAGCCAGGCAATGGAGAGGATGGCAGCGCAAGCCGCCCACCATGCTCAAGCCGGGCGAGGCCGCTCCAGGGAGCGAGAAGCGCGTGGTGCTGCCAGTACCCGCATCACTCCCGATGCAGGAGCGACGCAGGACAAGAGCGTGCCCGCAGATTCATCCGCTTCCACGAATCCATCGTCCACGCCCGCCGATAAGCCAGCCGAATAAGCGGTCGACTACGCGAATAAGACTTCTGCAGACCAGTAGTGCCAGCGATGTCTGGTGGACTCGTCAATTGCTCCGTAGTCCGGCCACTGTGCAGGCAGAACAGCGGGTGTGATCCAGGACACATTTCTGGCTGCCTGTTTAGGTAAAATGGTTGCCATATGAAAATCATGACGAAGTTGCCACCTGACATCGTTCGCCGTCATCCTGCTGTGCGCGCTTCCATGCTGATGGGCGAGAGCAAGAGCCCAGCCGACTACCCGCTGCGGATTCGCGTTTACAGCAAGAGCCAGACTACCTTCTACAGCAGGACAATCGTGGAAGAAGCGAAGGGCGAGGGACGGGCCAACCTGTTTGAGGGAGACGACGTGCATGGGATCGACTTCAACTACTCATGCAGCGAGAAACTGAAGGCGTCGTTTGGCTACGAGACTTATCCTGCGAAGTGGAAGAAGCAGGACAAGGTGTTCACCGTGCTGCTGCCCGTGATGGGGAAGGCAAACACCTACACCAGCTGCGATCTGAATGCCGCTCTCCGGGACAGTGTATATAAGCGGACCAACGGCAGGATGGGGGAGGAGCCTGCGGCAAAATACAAGGACTGGATGGTGAAGCACGATTATGATCCGGTGCATGGCAAGAACACACCCAAGAACCTGAGCGCGGCAGAGAAGGCAGAGGAGGAGGATACCGGCCGCTGCGGCTTCGAACCCTGCTGCGGCCATTGACTTCTCAGCCGGTGTCCTGAGTCAGAAGTTCCTTGAACTATATGCCGGGCCTTCGGCCCTCGTTCAATGTTGCGAATCAATGACTTAGGACACTAACGTGTCGAAGACAATTATTTCGGCGGGGGACTGACACCTCCTGCGAAGCGATCTTTGTCTTCAGACGGCGGAGGCCAGCGCGGCCTGTTGGCGGCGGCAGCTCGCGGATGCCTTCGGCGTAGTCGAGCATGGAGGTGAGCTGGGCGCGGGTGTAGGAGACGCGCTCGGCGGTGGCCTGCGTCTCGACCAGGCCGCCATCGGCAAGCATGACGACGTTCATGTCCACATCGGCGCGCGAGTCCTCCTCGTAGGCGAGGTCGAGCAGGATGTTGCCGTCCACGATGCCCACCGAGGTGGCGGCCAGCATCTGGCGCAGCGGTGAGGTCTTCAGCGTACCGGCGGCGACGAGCTTGCCGAGCGCGAGGGCCAGGGCGACCGAGGCCCCGGTGATGGCCGCGGTGCGTGTTCCGCCGTCGGCCTGCAATACGTCGCAGTCGAGAATGATGGTGCGCTCACCCAGGGCCTTCATGTCCACAACGGCGCGCAGGCTGCGGCCGATGAGGCGCTGGATCTCGTGGGTGCGCCCGCCGACCTTGCCCCGTTCGGATTCGCGCGGAGTGCGGGTGAGGGTGGCGCGAGGAAGCATTCCATACT
>CAWERM010000215.1:0-4261 GCA_963810995.1 uncultured Acidobacteriaceae bacterium
CCACGCATTGTCATATTTGCAGCGCCACCCGAGAGACGGTGCGCGCGGTGGCGAAGATCGCCACGTCGATCGGAGCCCAGTGCATAGCCGACGGCGATTAGGGTTCCCTGTGGTTGAACGCTGGCCGATGGGGAATCCCATGAAGGCGAACGCAAGCGAGGCGAGGCGGCTTATCTCGGAGAAGTGCGCGTGCTCCACCCGAACTCAATCCAGGGCATGTCCTTGCGCACGAACAGGCCGAATATGACCGTACCGATGCCATTGGCGACGGCGAACACCAACGCCGCCGTCGTCGCCGTCGCCCAGAACCGCCGGCGCCATGGTCGCTGCGAAGGCGGCCAGCGAGATCATGTTCTTGACGAATGTGCCGTAGGGGTAGCGCGCCACGCAGGTGTAGGCCGCGCTCATTAGCTGCTCCAATTGGCCCAGCAGCACGGAGAGTCCGAGGTAAAAGATGATCCACTTGGCGTCGCTCTGGCTGATGGCGCGGATGGGCAGCAGCCGCGCAGCGGGACCAGGTAGAGCGCGGGCGCCAGAAGCAGTCCGATTGCCGTACAGATAAGCGAGATCAGCCACCAGCAGCTTTGAAAGACGCGCAGAGCTCCCTCGCGGTCGCCGGCCGAGTTCAGCATCGTCATCTCGTTGGAGGCCACGTTGCCGAAGCCGATGCTGGAAAACGCCAGATAGCTGGGGATCGCGCTGACGATCAGCCAGTCGCCGTAGACATTAGTCGCCCAGAAGCGGAAGAATACCGCGACCTGGACCAACTGGATGATACTGCTGGACACTTTGCTGAACCAGTTCGAAGCGAAGCCAAGCGGAGGAGGCGACGTTTTATATGGCGATCGATGGCGCACTCCTCATATGGCTTTCAAATCCATTCTAAAGATCAAACTAGCGATCGCGCAGCTTGCGGTCTACGTCCACCTTTTCCGCGATCAGTTGCGTCAGCATCGCCTGGTCGCCACGCCGGTCGGCCTCGGCAATCTGCGAGCGCAGCTCCCTCTGCCGCCGTTCCAGGCGACGCTCTTCCAGAGTATGCAGTGCGTCTTCCACCTGCTTCACCAGCGCTGGCTCGTTGCTCGACGGCGTGTCTTCCAGCGCCTGTGCCAACTGCGCACGTGCTTCATCGGTCGACGCGGCGTCCAGCGGGTTCGACGGCACCGGAGCATTGGCCAGCGTATCCAGCAGGTCAGCCGTGGCCAGGTCCGCAATCCACGCCGAGTTCTCCGCCAGTCCACGCGCCGCCACAGCACGCGCCGGATTGTTCTCCGGCAACACCAGCGCGCGCAGCAGAATCCGCTCTGTCTCCGTCAGCGTCTCCTTGCGCTGTACGGGGACGCTGGCCAGCCGCTGCGCCGCCGCCTGCTTCAGCTCCTGCCGCATCAGTGCCGAATCGATCCCCAGCTTGTTCGCCGCATCCTCTGCGAACTGGTTCCTGCGGATCGGGTGGGCCATGCGCCGGATGTGCGGCAGTAAAAAATTCATCGCACTCACCTTGGCCTCCGCCGACTGCCCGGGAAACAACTGCCGTGCGCGATCGATCAAATAATCCGAGTGCCGCTTGGCCCCGCGCAGCGCCGCCCCATATGCCTGGATCCCCTGCTCGCGCACAAACCGGTCGGGGTCGAGTCCACCCCCCAGCGTCACCAGCTTCACGTCGAAGTCCTCCTCCGTCAGCAGCGCGATCGACTTCTCCGCCGCCGTCGCCCCCGCCGTGTCGGGATCGAAGTTCACAATCACGCGCTTGGTGAACCGCCCCAGCAGCCGCACCTGCGTCTCCGTAAACGCCGTGCCGCTGATCGCCAGCACGTTGCGAATCCCCGCCATATACACGCTGATGCAGTCCATCTGCCCTTCCACCAGCACGGCAAAGTCGTTCTTGCGCATCTCTCCCTTCGCCTTATCCAGATTGAAGAGCACGTTGCCCTTGGTATACAGCAGCGTCTCCGGGGAGTTCAGATACTTCGCCACCTCGCGCCCCTTGTCGTCCGTCGCATCCAGCGCGCGCGCCGTAAACGCGATCACCTTGCCCGCCTCGTTGGCAATGGGAAACGTAATCCGCTTGCGGAAGCGCGCATAAAGCTCGCCCGTCGGCAACCCGTCGTCGCTCTTTTCTTTTGACGAAAAGAGCCCGCTCGCCCGCAACACGTCTTCGGCAAAATGCTTCTTCATCGCATCGCGCATCGCGTTGAAATCGTCCGGCGCGTAGCCAATGCGAAACGTCTTGATCGTCTCCGCCGACACGCCGCGCCCGGTCAGATACTCCCTCGCCCGCGCCGCCTCCGGGGCCTTCAACTGCGCCTCGAAGTACTGCGTTGCAGCCTCGTGCACGTCGATCAGTTGCCGCCGCAGCCCCGACTCCCGCGCCTCTTCCGGCGAATTGAACTCGTGCTTCGGCAGCGGAATTCCGGTCTTCTGCGCCACCGCGCGCACCGCCTCGGGAAAGCTCAGTCCCTCCATCTTCATCACAAAGTTGAAGACATCGCCCGTCTCGTGGCAGCCGAAGCAGTAGTAGAACTTCCCGGCCGCATTCACGGAGAACGACCCCGTCTTCTCCTTATGGAAGGGGCACAGCCCGGTATAGTTCTGCGCGCCCTTCTTGCGCAGCTTCAGGTACTCGCCCACAATGCGCACAATGTCCGCCTGCTGCTTTACGAGTTGTGCAAAGTCATCCGCCATAAGCGCCGCAATCTAAAAGTGTAGTTGAAGCGAGGCTGTAGATGAGTGACAGAACGTCTCCGCTCCGCATACCCCCAAATCCATAATCACCATTGACTCTTCCATCTGAACCAACGGATAGTAATCAGCGCAGTCGTATTTGCAGGAACTATTCCAATCAACCTGTGTTCCAACAGTTGTCAATTCGCAACGCCGGTAGAGCGGCCAGCGTCGGGCTAGTTTCATCCATATACAACCATCCGCTGCGCATAGCGCATCCATGCTCTCGCAGCCGAAACTGAGGAACGGAATCATGACTAGCGTCTTCTCCATGCGTTCGATTTACAAGACCCTTGTGCTGATGGCCCTGGCTATTGCGCCCGCGTCATCCTTTGCCGGCGTGGTTATTTCGGTGGGCTTCGCGCCTCCGGCTTTGCCGGTCTATGTGCAGCCTGTCGCGCCGGGCGACGGTTACCTATGGAATCCAGGCTACTGGGCCTATGGCCCCGAGGGATACTACTGGGTACCCGGCGTCTGGGTCCGCCCGCCCATGGTCGGCGTCCTCTGGACGCCAGGATACTGGGGGTGGGGCGGCGCCGCTTTCATCTGGCATGAAGGCTATTGGGGCCCCCACGTCGGATTCTATGGCGGCATCAACTACGGCTTCGGATACGGCGGCGTAGGATTCTGGGGCGGACGATGGGAGGGTGGCCACTTCGCCTATAACACCACCGTCATGAACGTGAACCGGACCATCATCCACAATACCTATATCGACAACGTCCATGTGAACAACGTGAACGTCCATACCAGCTTCAACGGTGGCGCGGGCGGCATCCAGGCGCGTCCCAACGCGCAGGAGCAGCAGTTCTCGCACGAGAACCATCTCTCCCCCACCATCGAGCAGCAGCAGCATGTTCAAACGGCGCACGCGGACCGCACCAACTTTGCGTCGGCCAACGGCGGACATCCCCAGAACGCGGCCATGTCCCGCGTCGGTGTGCGCGCAAATAACCAGCAGCAACGCATTGCCCAGGGCGTCCGCTCTGGCCAGATGACCGCGCACGAGACCGGCAACGTGGAGAACCGCGAGGCAAGTATCAACCATCAGGTCGCCACAGATCGCTCGGCCAACGGGGGCAGGTTGACGCCGCAGGAACGCCAGCAGGTAAACCAGCGCCAGAACAACGTGAGCCGCTCCATCTACCAGGACAAACACAACTCTGCAACTCAGCCGCGCGCCCAGCCCAGGCCCCAGCCACGCGCGGCAGAAAAACGCCCATAGCTACAGTCCGATAGCTACGCACAGTTTGATGTTCCTTGCGGCCGGCGGAACCTTTGCCGGCCGCTTTGCATCGCGTTTTATCCGGCGTCAGACCGCCGCGCCTACAATAGATACCGATGCTGACGCATGAAGAGCTTGACCGCATCCACATCGTTCTTGTCCGCGCGCGCAACCCCAACAACATCGGCGCAGCCGCTCGCGCCATGCACGACTTCGGCCTGCGCCATCTGCGTGTGGTCAACGACTACCCTGTCCCCTTCGAGAGCGCACGCTCCGCCGTCGACGCCTCCCAGGTCCTCGCCAACGCAGTCATGT
>CAWERM010000216.1:0-6418 GCA_963810995.1 uncultured Acidobacteriaceae bacterium
AACGTTCCATTGATGAAGCCGCTTCCGGTCAGTGGCACGGTGCCGGGCGAGGTCGCGTCCGAACTGGTGACAGTCAGTGTTCCATTGCGCGCGCCGGTGGTCGATGGAGTAAACGTGACCGTAACACCACAGCTTCCGCCTGCGGCCAGCGTGGTGACAGCGCAGGGCACGGTGACAACGTAGTCGCCGGTAACCGCCAGAGCGATGCCGGTGATGGATGCCGTACCGCTGTTGGAGAGCGTCAGCGAAAGACTCGCCGGTGCGTTGACCGCAATCGAGCCGTAGCTCAGACTGCTGGGCAGAATCTGCATGTGCGACTGCTGGCCTACGCCGGTCAGCGCCACCACCAGCGGCAGGGTTGAAGCGGAGCTTGCGATCGAGACCGTTCCGGCGATGGTTCCTGACTGCGTCGGAGCGAAGGCGATCTGCGCGGTGCAACTTGTACCTGCAGCCAGCGTCAGGCCGGGCTGCGGACAGGTGCCGAGGGAGATGCTGTAATTCCCAGCGGCGGCGCTGAGCGTGGTTGTTGCAGAGAGAATGCCGAAGGTTATGGCGCTGGCTCCGGTGTTGGTGAGCTGCAAGGGAAGTGTGGAGTTTGCGCCTACCAGCACGGTGCCGAAGTTAAGCGAGCTTTGCCCGAGGGCTAGCGAAGATGGGCTGGAGACTCCGATCACGGAGATGAACTCCAGCGAGGTGGTGGCGTTGGAGGAGATTTCAATCGCGCTGGGGCGCGATCCGTTGCCGGAGCCCTGTTGCGATGTACTCTGCGGCGTGAAGGTGATGGTGAGGGTGCAGCTTGCGCCGGGAAGAATCGAGGCACAATTGCTGGATACTGTGTAGTCCGGCGTTGTTTGTAGGTCCAGTATGTTCAATATTGCGCTGCCCGTGTTATCCAGGGTCACCGTTTGAGGCGCGCTGACGTTGCCCACCAGGGTATTGGCGAAGGTCAACGAACTCTGAGAAGGAGTTAGCGCAGCCAATGGCGGAGTGTTACTGGGCGTGGTCACAGTGACCGGAGTGGAACTGCCAGTCAAGTCGATCAGGTCTGGGCTGGAACCGGCGTCGCTCTCGATGACAAGCTCGCCGGTATCGTTGAGTGTCGGCGGCGAGATGGAGCCCGTAGCGACCTGGTTGATGGGCGCGTAGACGAGCGTGACGGTGCAGCTTGCAGCCGGCGCAAGCGTCGCACCACAAGTGGTGGTGGACAGGAACGGCCACTCGCTGGTGATGCGGCGGATGGTGAGTGGAGCGGTGGCTGAGGCATTGGTCAGCGTAAGCGTCTTCTGGATGGATTGGCCCGATGGCACCTGGCCGAAGCTAAGGACTTCGCCGGGTTGCAGTCCTCCCGTCACGGAGAGCGTGCCTGGGCCTACGCCGTATCCTTCCACATAGCTGAGTCCGTCCAGCGTGGCCGATCCATCGGTGGGCGTGGCCTGAGCGAAGAGCGTACCCGTGAGGGCTCCATTATCCAGCGGAAGAAAGGTAACCGAGAAGTTGCAACTTGCATTGGGCGCAAGGCCCGCGCAGGGCGCGCCGCTGAGAACAAATTGACGAGGCAGGGAAATCGCTAGTGTGAGCGGTTTCGCAGTGAGGTTGTCGATGGTGAACTGCCGCGTGACACCGGTCGATCCGGTTGCCTGCGGTCCGTACTCCGCGTCGTTGGCGACAATCTCCAGCCCCTCATCCTCCGTGGTATATGCGCCGGTTAGCGGGACCGTGTAGTTGGAAAGAACAGGTGCGCCTCCCGCTGTATTTGTAACCGGAATTGTCAGCGCGCTCGCAGCGGACGCGGCCGCCGGAAAAAATGTAACTACAATTGAGCAAGTGGCCCCGGCGTTGAGCGTGCCGCAATTACTGCTTGCGCTGAAGCTGGTCGCACTGGAACTTGTGGATGTCGAAGAGACCACGCCGATTTGCTCGGGGGTGGTGCCGGTGTTGAGCAGCGTGACGGTCTGTTGCGTGGAAGTGCTGCCGGGAACATTGTTGAAGACCAAAGTGTTGGGTGTTAGCGACAGGCCAGGATTGGCCGATCCGTATCCGGTGAGCGCAGCGGTCGCCGTCGAGCTGCCCGCCTGCAAGGTGAGCGTGCCAGTGCGCGGACCGGCGGCCGTGGGCGCGAAGACGACCTGGACGAAACAGGATGCGGTGTAGGCCAGTGTGCCTCCGCAGGGCGCTCCTCCGCTGACTGCGTTCGATACGCTGAAGTCTCCGCTGACGGCGGGTATTGTGACCGCAATCGAGTTACCGCCCGCAACCAGATTGGTGAGCACAACGAGCTCCGTCGCGCTTGCACTGTTGATGGGCACCGGACCGAAGTCCAGCACAACCGGAGTCAGTAGCAGCCCAGTAAGCGGCAGACCGTTGCCGGTGAGCGAGAGGACGTAAGGGCTTCCGTTAGTAGTGGAGGCGATCGTCAGCGTGCCCGTCTCCAGCCCGATCGCATGCGGAGTGAACTGCAGGCCCACCCAGCAGTTGAGGCAGGTACCCGACGCGCTGCTGTGGAAGGCCGAACTGGGCGGCTGGCCGTGTCCATAGCCGATGTCTTCCACGATCACTGCAGTGTAAGGTGTGCCGAGCGTGGCGGAGGCAGTGGTGACGGAGAAGCTGGTGAATGGTTGCGTGATCTTGAACCACTGCACCGATGGCTGCCCTGCGATCACTCCATTGAAGCTCAGCGTGCCGTTATTGGGGGGGGATTGAATGCCGGTGCCCACACCCGATAGCGCGACGTAGGCCGGTGTGGTTCCAGCGCCTGCGGTCACGGCCAGCAGTCCCTGGCGTGTGCCCGGCTGTGACGGAGTAAAGCTGAAGACAACGCTGCATGATGCGCCTCCGGCCAGTGTCGCACCGCAGTTGGTGGTATCGCTGAACTCGCCCGAGATCGCCAGCGCGAGCGCGAAGGCAGTCGTTCCGATGTTCTGGATGGTCAGCGTCTGCGTACTGCTGGATACTGCGGTGACCACGACCGCATTGGCGAAGTTGATTGACGTTGCGGAGACGCTGAGGTTGGGGTTGACGCTGGCTCCGTTCGCCGAAGGTTGTGGCAGGGAACGGCCCGTGACCAAAGCCGTCAATCCCTGGTCCATGGAGAGTGTCTCCGCATCGGCCGCGGGAGTGTGCGCGTTCTGGTATGCAAGCTGGAGTTGGCAGACGGTCTGCGGTTCCAGGGTCGAGGGGCAGCGGTCCGTGACCGTGAACGGTGATGCAGCAGGCAGCGTGACTGCAGTATGCGCGAAAGTAATAGTCGAATTATTGGAGAGGAACAGGGTGCGCGGACTGTGCAGTCCGCCCGTGTACTGCGTGCCGAAGTCGATCTCCGCGGCCGAGAGTGAGAGCACGGCAGCCTGTGCGTAGGCTGTCATCTGTACATCGCGCGCGCCGATGAGCCAGTTCTGTTGAATCGCTCCGTCGTTGGTCGAGATGTTAGATGCGGTCAACCCAACCGTAATGTGACAAACACCACCCGGAGCTAGCAGTTTGTTGCTTCCAGAAAGGGTGCAGTCGCTCGTAGTCTCCGTGAAGCTGTAGGGCAGCGCGGTCTTGCTGCCAATGTCGAGTGCGGAGGCAAAGGTCTGGCTCTGCTGCGTCAGATTTGTAACCGTAATGGTTCGTGTCACCACTCCGCTGGCCGAACTGACGATACCGAAGCCCAACTCCTTGGGCGAGAAGACCACGGGAAGCTGTGCCACGCCTGTAGCCAGCGCAGGCACGGCCTGCGTCTGCGCGGCTGAGTTTGTGGCAATAACCGTAATGCTCCCCGGCCCGCTGCCCGTCAATGCGATGCTGCACTCTCCGCCAGCGGCCAATGTTGCCGCACAGTTTGTGGCCTCGGTGAATCCGCCGCTGATTGCGATTTGCAGCCCGGCTGCCGGCGCGGAGCCCAGGTTGCGCAGCGTGAGGTTGGGCGAATCGTCCACCGAGAGCGCCAAGGCCGCCGTTGCAGTCGACGCGTTGACAGGAATTGTTAGTTTTGCCAGATACGCCGACGCACCCGGACAAATACTTCCGTTGCAGACCGAAACAGGCAGCACCGCGCCGCGCACGGTTGAGGGAAACGCCGTGGTTGGCGCATTGCTCAACGGCAGGTCATAGGTCTCTGTCGCCAGCAGGCTCTGACTGGCGGACGGAGCGAAGCTGCCTGCCGCAAGAGCATCGCCGCTGTTGTCGATAGCCACGCTGGTAAGTACAACTGGCGCGCTTGCATAGCCTGGGTTCGACGCCGCGATGCCGCCGAAGCGGGCCGTCTGGTCCACAAAGTTCGCCGCGTTTACACGCTCCGCGAAGCTGTTGCCAATGGTCGAGAGCGGCGTCAACGGCAGCAGCGGCAGACCAAGACTGCCAACCACCCACGCCGTGCCCGACGCGCCCGCCGCAACGAACGATTGCGTGCCCGGCGCAAGCACGGTTGAACCAAGCACTGTGCTGCCGTCCAGTGTCATTCTCAACAGTACCTGATACGAGGCGGCAGTCAGCGGGGTGGAGACGTTGGTCACGGGGAATTGGCCTAGCGAGACCGAACCGGACAGAAGCAGGTTGCCGGCAACTGGATCGATGGACAGGGAAGTAATTCCCGCACCCGGAATATAAGTGGAAAACGTAATTCCGTTGCCTGACGGCGTCAGCTTGGTCAAAAATCCCGAGGTCGTTCCCAGAGCCTGCGTCGCCAGCAGGTTCGGCACCAGCGCCGCGACCGTCGGATAGCCAACCGCGGTTGTCATTCCCGCGATGTAGGCATCGTCGGATGAGTCCGCTGCGATAGCTGACGGCGAGATATTGCCGCTGGCGCCGCTAAGATACGTCGCGTAGAGCAGGGAACTGCCCGACGCGGAAAACTTCTCCACAAATCCATTCCACGAACTGCCGAACGCGGGCGTCTGAATGATTCCGGCAGGCGTCACTGGCAGTGTGGTCTGGTAGATCGTGCCCGTAATGAAGACCGCATCGCCGGTTGTGGCAATCGAACCGGCATCCATGAATCCACCTCCGCAGAAGGTGACGAAGAGAGGGCTGCCGAGGTTGGCGCCGAACTTGGCCACAAACGAATTGGTTGCCGTACCCGATGCGGCAGGGAAGGCCGCGCCAACGGTCGCCGTCAGCGAGCCGGAGCCGGTGGTTCCGGTGACGTAAACGTTGCCCGCAGGATCCAATGCCATCGCCAGACCGATGTCGAACTTCGCTCCGATATACGCCGAGGCGAGCACGCTGCTTGCGGTGGAGTCTGTCTCCATTACGCGCACGCCGTCGCCTTGATTGATCAGCAGATAGAGGTCACCCGCCGCATTTGTCTGGACTGCGTTGATCTGACCGTAGGGCTGGCCTTGATTGATGACCGCACGCAGCCCCGCGAAGGCAAGCTGCTGCGGGCCCGTAGGTGACGCCTGCTGCGCGGAGAGCATCCCGCAAGACATTCCACAGGCAAGTCCACATGCCAGTGCTATGGCTCTGCGATGCACTTCTCGCAGAATGCGCGGTCTTTCCCGGACCCCCCATTGCCTGAGGCCCAATCCGCGGGAATGACGGTCTGAACGGAGTTCATCATGGTTAGTGGCTGCGGTGTTGTCCTGAGTGCAGCCTGCCCTCAATATCTTGGAGATGTCAGAGGCGGAGTTGGAGCGTGCGCTGTTCCCCGCCGACCCCAGCTCCAGCAAGGCCGAAGATCCCAACATCCTGCCCGATTTCACCCACATCCCGAGGAGTTGCAGCGGCACAAGCACACGACCCGGCCAACGTGGTCGTGGGCAGGGTCTTCGTTCAAACGGGCCTGTGATCAATCATCGAGCCTTCTCAGGCGGGAGATTCGGAACTGATTCGCTAAAAGGGTAGTAGAGTCATAGACGAAGCACCGCTACCCGCGCCTTCTTGACCGGGAGCGCGAGCACCGGCCTGCGTCCATCGTAGCATATGCCTTGGTGCGAGATCAGCCAGATCAGGCCGACGCATCCAGATTTGACCCGGCGCAAACTCCATTCGGATTAGAAGGGCGAAATCGTGATGACGACGGCAAAGCATCTTTGCCTCTCTCTCCATCGCCTCTAGTTCATGCTGATAGCGGTTGAGTCGGCGCAACGGCGGGAAACTCGGATCTGCCTTCTCCCATATTTTGCGGAGCTGCGCGTAGGCAAGTTGGGCATTTGCATAATCTCCGGCAAGCTGATAGGAACGTCCCAGTTGCAGCTGCGAAAGCGGGACAAAAGCGGAAAGCGGAGCGGCCGCGCGGTGATCGAGAGTTCTTTGAAATTCGCGAGTGGCCTCTTTCCAATGCTTGCCTTCAAGGTAGGCCAATCCCCGGTAGTACGATGTCGCAAACCCCATTAAGGGGTTGAAATCGTAGGGGCGTGCCGGTTCGAGAGCCTGAACTGCCCCTTCCGGATCTTGCTGGCTAAGTCGAAGGACCGCTTGAGAAGCAGCGAGTGGGCCG
>CAWERM010000217.1:0-14430 GCA_963810995.1 uncultured Acidobacteriaceae bacterium
GGCTACAGCGCATTCGCGGTTGGCAGGGTATCCGGAAAGAGCCGAAAGCAGTTCATCCCGGCCAGCACCGGAGCCGGCCCCGCCCTCGGCCAATCCAACGGTCTTCACACGGCCCCTTGAAGACGCAGAGAGGCGCGCTCCAGCCTGGGCTTGATGGCGGCAAGGCCACGGTAAAGTCTCGATTTCACGGTGGAAAGCGGCGCCTGGTGACCTTGGCGATCTCTTCGAGAAACAACTCCTCGTGGAAGCGGAGCACCAGCACCTCGCGATGAAGCGTATCCAACTGGAGCAGCGCAGCCGCAATCCGCTCCCGGTCCTCATGTTGGAGGAGCGGTCGAGGGGCGTGGGCGCGCGTCGGCAACCTCGGAACCCATAGGCCGGTCGTCGTCACAGCCGCCGTCAAAGAGCTCATCGAGGCTCGACTGTGGGCGCTGATGTAGGTGGTTCATCACGAGGTCGCGGGTAATCCGAAAATAGCCATGGGGCTTTGGACGATAGCTTGGCCCAGCAGACTCCATGACGGCCTCGGAGTCGGCCTGCGGCGAGCCTGCAACTTCCCGTCCGACCCATGTCCATCCTCGTCTCGGCGGGCCGACGCCTCCTGCGACTGTAGGGCGCGCATCGCCGACCTCATGGCGCGAATGTGGTTGGGCGTGGTACCGCAACAGCCGCCGATCAGGCCTGCGCCCGCATGGATGAACTTGCGCGCGAAGCTGGCCATGTACTCTGGCGAGGCCATGTAGATGTTGCGTCCCTCGACCGCGCGCGGCATTCCCGCGTTGGGCATGGCGGCCAACGGCAGGCGGGTCGCCAGGCGCATCCGCTCAATCACGTTGAGCACGATCGCTGGCCCGGACGAGCAGTTGCATCCCACTGCGTCCGCGCCCCACTTAGTCAGCCGTTCGGCGGCAATCTCCGGGGTGGCCCCATCCAGGCAGTTTCCGTCTTCATCCACGGTCATCATGACGACAAGACGCAGTCCTGGGGCAACGTCGCGGGCGGCTCGTATGGCCTCGCTCGCTTCGGCTAGCGAGGTCATGGTCTCCAGGATCAGCAGGTCCGCGCCAACACCCGGCCCACCCTCGGCCAATGCGGCACTCTGTTCGGCGAAGGCTGCGCGGGCCTGCTCGCGGCTCAGCTCGCCAAGCGGTTCCAGCCGAACTCCCAGCGGGCCGATGGCCCCGGCAACATAAGCCTCGGAGGCCTGTTTGTCGGCAATCTGGGCCACGCACTGGCGGGCGATGCGGACACCGGCAAGGTTAATATCTCGTACGCGGTCGCGCAGGCCAAAGCGCTCCAGCCGATAGGCGTTGGCGCCAAACGTATTGGTCTCGATGATCTGGGAGCCGGCCTGTAGGTATTTGGCATGAACTCCAGCGACAACCTCCGGTTGCGAGAGGTTCAACTCGTCGAAGCAGCGGTTAATGAAGATACCGCGGCCATAGAGCATGGTACCCATGGCGCCGTCGGAGAGCACGCGTCCGCCGGCAAAGAACTTGTCAACGGCAGTATCCTCCGCCGTAGTCGCTGCACCAGCCTTGGCGCTGCCTCTCGCATCTGCCGCCATGGTCAACTCCACACCTGCCATCGCATGTCCCGGACCTCTTCCCTTAACGTCTCGCAGCATCGTTCTGAATTGTATTGCTCCATCCTAAGCCACGTTCGGAGCCATCACCAAACCGTTGTCGCCCAGGCTTCGCGGCCCGCTTACTTTGCTATACTCACAGAGTAAGCCCAGGCGAAATCCTTGCACTATGAAGGTTGGAGTTGTCCACGTTGAAGAATCGAAGTCTGTTAGTCCGCGGGGCCGTTGACCAGCCATTCCCCAGCCCATCGCCGCAAGCACCCTTGATCCAATCCCAGGTCCCTGCGAAGAGGATCTTCTGGCGGCACCTTCGGTTTTCGCTTGCTCTGCATCCTGCTAGGTACGCTACCCGCGCTGGCTCTCTGCTCCTGTCACTCAGCAGCCTATTACTACTATAAGTTTCCTGTGTACACCTATGCCGGCCGGCCCGTGCCGCCCAGCAAGCTGGCACAGAGGGTTATGATCGGCGTCAGCGTGAACGGCAACGTCGGCAACCTGCAGATCGTCGACGCCTCGCGCGACATTCGCAGTAACGTAGAAAACACGATTGCGTCCTTTTCGATCGGCGGTTATTCTTCGGGCTATCCTGGAACCATCTTCAACTTCCCATCGGAAACGCGCGGATACATTTACTCCAACAGTGACGGCAGCCTTAACAACATCAACTACTCCAGCGAGACTTCGGCCGGTGCAGTTGGCTCATTTGAGTCTGGAGCGGGCGCCATCTCGATCCCTACGGGGTTCGGGCACTACTATGGCGCAGAGGAAGCCATTGGCGTACTCGAGGTCGTCGACAATCAGACCGGTCAGACATACGGGCTCAGTCTGCCCAATGTCTTCAAGGTATTTGCCAATACCGGAGACTCCGTGGTGCTTGCCATGGTGCGCAACTCCAATTCGCTCTACAGGGTCTTCAAGTTGAACCAGAACCAGTTCCCAACCTCGCAGGCAGCCATCACGGCTACCGGCTCCGGCGATTGCGAACCCACCCTGCTACCCGTCTACTGCGTGGTTCAGGTCCCAGGGACATACGATCAGCCGAACAGCGTGTACTACTCGCTGGATGGCACCACGGCCTATGTGCTCAACTGCGGACCGGAGTGCGGTGGCAAGACGGCCAGCGTCACGCTGCTTCAGCAAGGCCCTCTGAACTCGCTGGTGATTCCCACCTCGCCCGTGCAGCCAAACCCCATGATTGCCAATGTGCCGGTGCCGGGCGGCGTCACCGAGGCGCTCTCCGACGGGACGACACTTTATCTGGCAGGACAGCAACTTCAGCCGGACGGCCTCTTCGAGGGCTTCCTGTCGACCATGAATCAGTCAACCAACACCATTACCGGCCAGTACCCCATCTCCGATGGCAAC
The DNA here is from genome assembly GCA_963810995.1 of uncultured Acidobacteriaceae bacterium. GTDB lineage: Bacteria > Acidobacteriota > Terriglobia > Terriglobales > Acidobacteriaceae > Edaphobacter. The sequence continues at coordinate 2,951 of CAWERM010000217.1, forward strand.
CACTCCAAGATCCTGTTTGCCGACAACAACACTTTGTGGATTGGATCGCAATTCTGTTCCGCCGGCGAACGCGCCAAATTGGGAGAGAACTACAACTGCCTCACGGTGGCCCAGCTCAGTACCTCAACGCCTGCACAGATTCTTTCTGTACAGATCGTGCCCAAGGTGACGCCGGGTTCTCCTACCGCGGTGGTGCCCTATCCCAACCAGAATAACGACCAGTATTACTACGGCAGCCTCACCGGCCTGTGCTGGGTGCAGAACTTCAACAAGGTCTACACTGCATACGGTGGTCAGGTACACATCTTCAGCACCGTCTTGTCGTCGAGCGGCAATGCGACTGAGATTGACAATCAGTTTGTAACGGTCCAGGGCACAGCGCTCGATGTTGCCTACATGGACGCGCTCTCCGACGACGCCAACTAGGGCGTCTTAGCTACTATTCCATTCACTCCGCGTCAGCCGCGGCTGAGTCGCGCCAGGTCGCGCAGGTACTGTTTCAGCGGACGAGCCGGCCTGCCCCAAAATACCTGGCCCGGCCCGCGCACCTTCTTGTGGCTCAGGACGCCAGCGCCTCCGCCCAGGATTACCCCCGGGCCAACGTGCGCATGCTCGCCCAGTCCTACCTGGCCACCCAGAACCGCGCCGTCCTCGATGAAGCAGGAGCCGGATATACCCGTCTGCGAGGCAATCACGACGTTGCGCCCAACCACGCAGTTGTGCGCAATGTGTACCAAGTTGTCGATCTTCGTCCCTGCGCCGATGCGCGTCTCGCCCAGCGCGCCGCGGTCGATGGTTGTATTGGCGCCGATCTCCACATCGCTCTCAATCACTAGCGTTCCCTGCTGCGGAAAGGCAATGTACTCCCCGCTGGCGGAGTTGCGCGCATAACCGAAGCCGGTAGAACCCAGCACGGCCCCAGCCTGCACCAGAACGCGATCGCCGATCTCCGTTCCCGCATAAATAGTGACGTTGGCCAGCACATCGCACTCCGCGCCCAGGACGACTCCATCGCCCAGCACAGCGTACGGGCCAATACTGCTTCCCTGCCCCACTTGAACGTCCGCACCCAGTACAGCCGTAGGATGAATGCGCGGCGCGCTGTTGCCGAAGTCTTGTCGGTTCGACTTCAAATATCGCGCCGCAAGCGCGAAGCTGTAACGTGGATCGCCAACCGCAAGCACGCGTGGATCTTGCGGGCCGTTGCCTGCAAGCAGCGCGCTCCGCGTCAGAATCGCCCCGGCAACGGATTGAAGCGCGGCAGTCAGTGTGGCAGCATCCGTGGCAAAGACCAGCGCGCTGGGCGTGGCCGTTTCGATGCTGGACACACAGAGAATCTCGCCTGTTGCAAGCGATACCTGCGGCGCAGGCGCTCCAACCAATTCCGCGATTTCAGCGATGGTTGCCAACGGTCCTCCTTGAAACTCTAGGATGTCACATCTGCCGCGGGAGCGGTTGAGTTTTGCTCCTCTGTAACGTCCCTGTAGTGGACCAACGCGGGCGCGCCAGAGCAGGTGAGGATTTTGGGCAGCTCGCTAAGCAGCGCCTTGCGCTCTGCCTCGCGTTCAGAACGCAGCCGTGTGCGAACTCTATCCAGCTCGCCATCGTTGTAGCCGGGATGACAACATAGTTCGTAGGTTCCGGTGGAGGGAAGCGCGCGCAGAATCTCGCCGAGGGCTGTGGCGTTGAGCTGGCCGGTGGCGGAGATCGCAACCGTTCCGTCTGTCGTTAGCACCCTCCCGTTGCGAATCTGCGCGTGAGCTTCAAAGCTCGGCCGCAGACATCCGATGAGCCGGACTGCTAAGCGTCGCATGCGTCTACTGTGGTTCAGCGCGAGTGACCAGCGCGGCTCGAATGGATTGCGGATCGCGCGAATTCCGCAACGCTCGGCTACTTGTAGCAGCGTGCTCGCAATCGAAGGAAACAGATGCGTGTGCTTGTGCGTATCCAGGTGCGTGATGCCGATTCCCGCGAGCTGTAGCTTCTCGATCTGCGCCAGAGCTTCGCGGGCAACCTCATTCTGGTTGATCCGTCCGAGCAAGAGCGCCTGCACAAATTTGGCTAGCGATGGGTGGAAGCTTTTGCCGTCGGGGCCGAGCAGGCTGCGTATCGTACCGGGTGGCGAGACCGGTGTTCCATCGGTCAACACGATGTGGCAACCGACGCCCAGCGTGGGATGGGTGCGTGCGACCTCGACGGCGTCGTCGAATGCCGCACCATTCGCCATCAATGTGGCCGACGTGAGTACACCGGCGGAGTGCAGTTCGCCGATAGCGCGGTTGATGCCGTGGGTAAGACCGAAGTCGTCGGCGTTGAGGATGAGGCGCGCGGGCATGGCTTATGGGTTGATCGTAGTAGTGGACGTGGAGGCGGCCAGATATTTGTTCAGGTTGTAACCTGCGAGCTGTGCGGCCTTGCGCGCGGCGGCGACCGCGTCCTCGATTGCAGCGATGCCGGCTGGCTGCTCGGATTTCGCTTGCGCCGCTTCCGTCCGGACAATCTCTAAAAGGGTGGGAAGCTGTAGCCAGGTGAGCAATTCTTCGAACTGCTGTTTATTGAAGTAGGTGACGCCAGCAGCAAGGTTGACACCTACCAGCCAGCGAACGTCGGGATCGGCCCATAGTGCTTCGGTGTGAATGGCATCGGGCGCAACCGCGAGCGGTGACAGCAGCAGGCGGACCTGCGCGGCGGCCTGCCAACTGGCTTCGCCCTCCATCCCCATCGAGGAGAAGAGGTCGGCCAGCGCATGGCGGAAGAGCAGCCGGTCGAACAGCGCGACCCGGTCGCCGTTCGGAGCGCAGTGCGCTGGAATGCTGCGCAGCACAATCCAGGCGAGGATGGGCGCCCAGGTGCGTTCCTGGCGAGTGGCTGGAGCGTTGCCGGGCAGGAGGGGACGCGACTGTGCGGGCCAATCGGTGGAGAAGCTCTGAGCCAGTGCCTGTAGTTGGGTAGCCGCGAGGAGCAGAGTACGGAATGTTTCGCTGTAGGTCGTCTCTGCCGGTGCATATGGAGTCGCATCCCGCCCATTCTGCGAAGAACGCGGTATGGATGGGGCACCCGCTTCTACTCCAGTTCCAGCGATTGTTGCGTTCGTAGTTGCGATTGGCGCGCTGGGCGCAGGCGTGCTGTTCTCTTCGGGAATCTGCTCCAATAGCCGGTCGAAGAATAACTGGCTCTTGTCGGCCAGCGCGCGCAGGTGAGGATCGAGTTCTTTCTTCGTACTCGACAAGGGATGGGCCCCGCTCCTTTGCTCAGTGGTCCGCTGTGCTATCCCGGCGGCGGCCTTGGCGAGAGCATGGACGTTGGCCGGACTAACGGCAGAGCGAAGGGCCTCGTGCAGCGGACGCAGGCGGAGTTTCACCATCTCGTCATGAATGCTATGTACGCCTCTTCCTCCGAGCGAGTCGCAGAGCCTGTCCCAGGGCCACTCGGCGTTGGGCTGCAGTGCGTGCCAGTCCAGCAGAACGATGCACTGGAAGCCATGCAGTTCGAAACTGAGGCCGCGCCAGTGCATCTCCGTGGCCCGGCGCAGGTACTCCAGTCCGTGGGTGTCGCGGCAGGTTATGACGATCGACTCGCCGGTGGGCAGGCCGAGGCCGTCGGAGAGGCTGCGCTGGCGCAATGATCCGCTGCCCTTGTCCATGAAAGCCGCGGAGATGTGGATCGTTCCCCGCGTACTCTCGTACTTATTGTTGTAGATCACCAACGAGCGCTCGTCGCCAAACCGGTTGGAGTACGCGAAGACGTTTTCGTCGACGTGGCCGTAGCCGTTCCAGAAATCGTAGAGGGTGAAGTCGCTGCTGCCGGCAAAGATATATCGCTTGGCAAGCAGAGGCGCAATCTCGTGCTGGTGGCGCAGGACAAGGTCTTCATTGGGCCACTCGTCCATAGTCGCCTGCTTGAACTCCATCCCGTAGCGCTCCATGAATCCCTCGATCTGACCATGCGCGAACATCGGCAGGCCGGGCAGCGTGGCCAGCAGGGTGCAGACACCAAAGTACTTGTCGCCGGTACCGAACTGGTCGATGGCGGTGCGCTCGTCCGGGTTACTCATGAAGTTTACATAGCGCTTCATGATGTCGGGATCGAACTCAATCGTCTTCTTCAGATACGAGCGGTACTTGGCATTCTCCTCGTCGCGCATCATGTTCATGAAGGCGGAGTTGTACACGCGATGCATCCCCAGGGTGCGTACGAAGTAGCCTTCCAGCAGCCAGAAGGCCTCGGCCAGCAACAGCGTTCCCGGCACCTCTGCCGCCACACGATCCACCACCTCGCGCCAGAACTCGTTGGGCATCAGCGCGTCGAACTCCTCCTGCGAGATGGCGTTCTCCGCGCGCGAGGGGATCGATCCACCTGCTCCTGGTAGCGGGAACCAGAGCCGCTGTACATGGCGTTTCGCAAGCACCATCGCGGCATCGAAGCGGATGATGGGAAACAGGCGCGCAACATGCAGGATAGTCTGGATGACATGCTCACGCACGACGGCTTTGGAGTAGTCGAGCTGCGCCGTGTCATTCCACGCAAACGAGGTGCCGTCGTTGCCGTGGTAGACGTAGCGGGTCGATCCATCCGAATGGTGGCGCAGGCGGAACGCGACGGCAGCGTCGCTCTGGTCGTAGTAGCGGTCGTCGATCTTGATCTCGACTCGGCTGTCGGTGGAAAGGTCCGGTCCGTTGAAGCTGTAAGCCGGGAACGGGCTCTCCCAGCGATGCAGAAACCAGTCGGGATGCTCGATCACCCACGGCGAGTCGATGCCCATGTGGTTGGGCACCATGTCGCTGGCCAGGCGCAGGCCAAAGGCGGCGGCGCGGTGCTTCAGATGGTTGTATGCCTCCCATCCGCCCAGGTCCTCGGCAATGTCGTAGCTCTTCAGCGAGTAGGCGGAAGCCACTGCGTCGTGGTGGCCGCGCAGCCGCTTGATGGTACGCGATGCGGTCGAGCGCTCCCACAGGCCGATCAGCCACAGGCCGGTGATGCCGCGCGAGGCCAGCAATTGCAGCTCCTCGTCGGGGATCTGGTCCAGCCGGTGGATGTGGCGAAGGTATTTTTTTGAGAGCTGTTCCAGCCAGACGTAAGTGCTCTTGGCCATCAGCACAACATTGGGCATCCATGCCTGGTCTGCGCTGAAGGCCTCGTACTCGTCCAGCGGGGCCTGGTAGCCGGCAGGGTAGCTGCGACGGCGAAGTTCATCGTAACCGATGAACTCATCGCCCTCGAATCCCATCGATCCCCAGGAGGGCACGCCGTGGCGGAACTGGTCGGGTCCGGGAGGATTGAAGCGCATCCAGATCGCAAGGTCCTCCTCGCGCAGCACATCGATGGCCAGCAGAATGCGTTTGAGGTCGCCGCCCAGGTACGGCGCCCAGCGTTCACGGATGAAGTCGAGCTGGCCAATCAAAGAGTCGGGCGACGCCAGCATGGGCGCGCGCAACGCGTCATAGAGGCTGCCGATCTCAGGCGACAGCGGCGGGCGTGTGCTGAAGAAGTCCGGGAAGGATGCTGTGACTGAGGCATAGACCGTTTGCTGCTTCAGACCCTTGTCCGCAAAAAGCTGGTGGAAGGGTTTGAACGCGGGGTTGTTGTTGGCGATCCACAACATCAGCAGCTCTTCCAGTGCTGCCTCGCGGTTGGGCCGGCCGTCGGTAAAACCGCGCAGCCATTGCTCGGCGGTTATTTCACCGCGGAAGATCGCTGCATTGGGGAACTGCTCCGTAAAGGTGCGTAAGAGCGCTTCCAGTCTTCCCGGTCTGCTCGTATCGGAGTAAATCTGCGCCGCAAACCAGCGCACCGCATCCGCCAGCACGGCGGGATCGATCTGCTTGCGGTAGCGCTCGACCAGAGCGTGGCTCAACTCGTCGATCAGGCCCATCGCAAACAGCGCTCCGGCATTGACCGCGCCTGCCGGATCGGCGTCTGCGCCACGCGACCGGTTCAGCGCCTCAGCCAGCTTGCGACTGGCTGCGACATCCGCGAAGACGACGTTTCCCGTGTAGCTGAAGAGCATGTCATCCACCTGGGTTGCTTCGCGTACGTCGCGGGAGATGTGAAATTCCATTTGTCGGATGCCTCAGCTCGGTACTAACAGTATCGCTTGAAAATCATGTCCGGTGTATTTGGATGCACGAGGGACAGAGTATCGCAGTTTGGTATCGCATAGGAGATGCTGCGGAATATCTGCCCATCCGCCGGCGAAAACACTCAGCCCCCGTCGCATTTGCGGTGCGTGCGGGGGCTGTGCGATACGACGGGAGAAATCCGGATAGCTATGCCGTCCTGCGCAGGGTATAACTGCTCAGGGTCTTGATGTAGTTTCCTCGTTCAAAGGGTGAGACGTCAGGTACGGAACGGCGACTGAGGCTACCACGCATCTGACGGATGGACTGATATTCATGCTCCTCCATCCAGCGCAGCAGGTCGGATTGGATAGTGTCGAGTTGCGCGATGCCGTGGATCAACAACACCGAGGCCAGCATGGCAACCTGTCCGCCGGCCATGATGGCCTTCAGAACGTCCTGGGCGCTATGCACACCCCCGGTGACGGCGATATCCGCGTTCAGATCGCCGTAGAGGATCGCGGTCCAGTGCAACCGCAGCAAAAGCTCTTCCGGCCGGCTGAGGGTGAGCCGTGGCGTCACATTGAGGTTTTCTATGTCGAAATCCGGCTGGTAGAAGCGGTTGAACAGCACAACCGCATCCGCACCCACTTTATCCAGTTTGGCTGCCAGGTGCGGAATGCTGGTGAACTGCGGGGAGAGTTTGACCGCGATCGGCAGCTTCGTGTTCTGTCTCACTTGGCGTATCAGATCCACGATTCCATCTTCGATCGCGGCACTCGTGACGTGCGGGTCGGTGGGCAGCGAATAGGTGTTGAGTTCGAGAGCGTCCGCGCCGGCCTGCTCGATCTCCTTGGCGAATTGCACCCATCCACCGGAGGTAGCTCCGTTTAGGCTGGCCAGAACGGGAATGCCGGCAACTGCCTTGGCGCGGTGAATGTGGCTGAGGTAGGCGTCCTGCCCCTGCCGGTAGCTGGCATAGGATGGAAAGTAGTTGAGCGACTCCGCAAACGATTCCGAGCCTCGCGATAGGTCGCTATCCAGCGCATTGCTCTCCAGGGTGAGCTGCTCCTCGAAGATCGAGGGCAGCACCACCGCGGCAGCGCCAGCCGCTTCCAGCCGTTGTATGTTCTCCGTGGATTCCGTCAGCGGAGAGGAAGAAGCCACAAGCGGACTCTTCAGCTTCAGGCCCATGTATTGCGTTGTCAGGTCGATCATTCGTCGCCCCCACCCGCGCCGAGCGGCGCAACCGCTCCCTTCTTTTTCCGGTGGAGCGATGTGCGGCGTCTCCGAGCGTCCCGCCATGGCGGCGCGTCCGGAGTAGACCCTCCACGTACGTTCCACATCGTCCTGCGCCTCCTGTAGCAAATGCTTCGCTACTTCGGGACGGCTGCGCGCGAGCATGGTGTAACGGGCCTCATGGTAGGCGTAATCCTTCAGCGGGATGGAGGGCGCGCTTGGAGTCGAGCTGGAAGGGGTTCTTGCCCTCGGCGCGCAGCAGCGGATTGTAGCGCATCAGCGGCCAGTAGCCGGAGAGCACCGCGCTCTTCTGCTGCTCCATGCCATAGGTCAGGTCGTAGCCATGGGCGATGCAGTGGCTGTAGGCCAGGATCAGCGCGGGGCCGTCGTAGGCCTCTGCCTCCTGGAACGCCTTCACCACCTGCATGTCGCTGCTTCCCATGGCGACGCGCGCCACATAGACCGATCCATAAGCCACGGCCTCCATGGCAATGTCCTTCTTGCTGTTGGGCTTGCCGCCCTCGGCAAACTTGGCCACTGCGCCGCGCGGGGTGGACTTGGACATCTGTCCGCCGGTATTGGAGTAGGTCTCGGTATCCAGCACCAGCACTTTGACGTTCTTGCCCGAGCCGAGCACATGGTCTAGGCCGCCGAAACCGATGTCGTAGGCCCAGCCGTCGCCGCCCAGCACCCAAACGCTCTTGCGCACCAGCGAGTCTGCCACGGTCGAGCAGCGCGCGCGCCTCCAGCGAATCGACTCCGGCCAGCTTTGCGCGGAGAGCCAGCACGCGTTCGCGCTGCGCATCGATCTCGCTCTCTTTGGCCTGGCTGGCTGTCAGCAGCGCAGCCACCAGCTCGTCGCCGACGCGTGGGCGCAAGCCGCTTCAACAAGTCCTCGGCGTACTCCTTCTGCTGATCCAGAGCCAGGCGCATCCCGAAGCCGAACTCCGCGTTGTCCTCGAACAGCGAGTTCGACCAGGTAGGACCACGCCCCTTGTCGTTCTTGGTGTAGGGAGTGGTGGGCAGGTTGCCGCCGTAGATCGACGAGCAGCCAGTTGCATTCGCGATATACAACCGGTCACCGAAGAGCTGGGTCAGCAGCTTTATGTACGGTGTCTCGCCGCAGCCGGAGCAGGCGCCGGAGAACTCGAAGAGCGGTTCCAGCAGTTGAATGTCCTTCACCTGGGTGTGCGATAGGCGGTCGCGGTTCACCGTTGGAATGGACTCGAAGAAGCTCCAGTTCAGCGCCTCGGGCGCGCGCAGCGGTGCCTGCAACTCCATATTGATGGCCTTGTGCTTGGCCTCGCTCTTGCTCTTGGCCGGGCAGATTTCCACGCACAGGCTGCATCCGGTGCAGTCCTCCGGAGCCACCTGCAAGGTGTAGAGATCCTGGTCCATGCCCTTCCACTTCGGCTTGGCGCTCTTGAATGTTCCGGGCGCATTAGCCAGCAGCGACGAGTCGTACACCTTGGCGCGAATCACAGCGTGCGGGCACACCAGCACGCATTTTCCGCACTGGATGCATAGGTCCTTGTCCCACACGGGAATCATCTGCGCGATGTTGCGCTTCTCCCACTTCGCGGTGCCGGTGGGGAAGGTGCCTCCGGCCGGCAGAGCGCTGACCGGCAGTTGGTCTCCCTTGCCGGCAGCCATCATGCCCAACACGTTGTACACGAAGTCTGGGGCCTCTTTGGGAAGCATGGGCAGCAGGTCGAAGGTGGCCGTTGCCTTCTCCGGCAGCTTCACCTTGTGCAGGTTGGCCACCGCCGCATCCACCGCTGCAAAGTTCTTCTGCACCACCGCATCGCCGCGCTTGCCGTAGGTCTTCTTGATCGATTTCTTGATCTGCTCAATCGCCTCGTCGGATGGAAGCACTCCGCTGATAGCAAAGAAGCAGGTCTGCATGATGGTGTTCAGCCGGTTTCCCATCCCCGTCTCGCGCGCCACGGTGTAGCCGTCGATGACGTAAAACTGTAGCTTCTTATTGATGATCGTCTGCTGCGTGGTCTTTGGCAGGTGGTTCCATATCTCCTCCGGCCCATAGGGACTGTTCAGCAGGAAGACCGCTCCGGGGGCCGCAGCTGCCAGAATGTCCATGCGCTCCAGGAAGGAGAACTGATGGCAGGCCACGAAGTTCGCCTTACTGATGAGGTAGGTCGAGCGGATCGGATTGGGCCCGAAGCGTAGATGCGATGTGGTGACGGAACCGGACTTGCGCGAATCGTAGACAAAGTAGCCCTGCGCGTAGTTGGGCGTCTCCGAACCGATAATCTTGATCGAATTCTTATTGGCGCCCACCGTTCCATCCGCGCCCAGTCCATAAAACAGCGCGCGCACGGTCTTCGGATCTTCGGTGGAGAACTCAGGATCGTAGTCCAGGCTGCTGTGGGTCACATCGTCGTTGATGCCGATGGTGAAGCGGTTCTTCAGTTGTGACTTCTTTAGCTCGTCGAAGACCCCCTTGGCCATCGCCGGGGTGAACTCCTTGGACGACAAGCCATAGCGTCCACCGATGATGCGCGGCTGCTGCGCGATGGGAGAGGTCCCGCTGGAGAAGGCCTCGCTAAACGCAGTGACTACATCCTGGTAAAGCGGTTCGCCCAATCCAGTAGGCTCCTTGCAGCGGTCCAGCACGGCAATCGACTTCACCGTCTTGGGCAGCGCGGCTAGGAAAGCATCCGTAGCGAAGGGCCGGTAGAGGCGGACCTTCAGCAGACCGATCTTCTCGCCCCGGGCATTGAGGTGTTCAATCGTCTCCTCCACCGCGCCGGCAGCCGATCCCATCAATACAACCACTCGATCCGCATCCAGTGCGCCTACATAATCGAACAGGTGATAGGCGCGTCCGGTCTGCGCGGCAAAACGATCCATCGCATCCTGCACGATGGTCGGGCAGGCAAGATAGAAGGGCGTGCAAGTCTCACGTGCCTGGAAGAACACATCGGGGTTCTGTGCCGAGCCGCGAAGAATTGGATTATCGGAGCTAAGTGCGCGTTGGCGATGGGCAAGAACGTGCTTTTCATCCAGAAGCGCGCGAATCGTCTCATCGGAGATCGTAATCGCCTTGTTGACCTCATGCGAGGTCCGGAAACCATCGAAGAAGTGGAGGAACGGCACGCGCGATTCCAGCGTCGCCATGTGCGCCACTAGCGCCAAATCAGCCGCCTCCTGCACCGAGGCGGATGAGAGCATCGCGTATCCCGTGGAGCGGCAGGCCATGATGTCCGAGTGGTCGCCAAATATGGAGAGCGCATGGGTGGCCACCGCGCGCGCGGTCACATGAATGACGTTGCTGGTCAGCTCGCCGGCAATCTTGTACATGTTGGGGATCATCAACAGCAGCCCCTGCGAAGCGGTGAAGGTAGTGCTGAAAGCTCCCCCTGCAGCGCGCCGTGCATGGCCCCGGCAGCCCCACCCTCGCTCTGCATCTCGGCCACCACGGGAACCGTGCCCCAGATGTTCTTGTGGCCCTCCGATTGCCATTGATCGGCCCATTCCGCCATGGTGGACGACGGGGTGATCGGGTAAATGGTGATCACCTGGGATAGACGGTACGCCACCCGTGCACAAGATTCGTTTCCGTCAAGAATCGCCGTTTCTAGTTCAGACATTCTGTTGCCTCCAATACCGACTTCCCCATTCTGCGCCTTGCGTATGCAGGAAAAAAGTGAGCAGGATCACAAGACTAACCGAACATGGGTCTGGTAAAGTGGAATCCGAGGACAAAGCTATATGACGAACAGTATGTATTTGCCCGTCATTGTGCTTTTGCTGGCAGCAGTCGCCTTTGCCTTGGCGACGCTTCTGCTGGCTTGGTTGTGGGCCAGGTTCTTCTCCCCGCACAAGCCTGGACCAAGCAAAAACGCCATCTACGAATGTGGGCTGGAATCCGAAGGGGACGCCTGGATCCAGTTCAAACCAGGCTATTACAAGCGCCCGAAATGCCCTCGGGAAGCACCTGCAGGCCGCTGCGGCGGGCCCCCGTCAGGAGTGGATCCCCCTTGAGAATGGATGCAAAAATCACGCCGCGGGGCCATATTTCCTAGCCTTTTGACTTTCTGGCGGCCGGCAGCGAGGCGGCCCTGCCTTTTCCGGCGCGGTACTCCTGCCAGGCCACCAACATGGGGGCGGCAACCGCGATGGATGAGTAGGTTCCGATGAGGATGCCGACGACCAAAGCGAAGG
>CAWERM010000218.1:0-3289 GCA_963810995.1 uncultured Acidobacteriaceae bacterium
GACGCATTGCTCCCCGCTCGAGAAGGTGCAGTGATCCGCCGCCGGCGCGAGTGCACGCGATGCGGCCGTAGATTCCACGACGTTCGAAGAGCCCGAACGCTCGCGCTGTTTCGTCGTCAAACGGGCCGGCTCTCGTGAGGAGTTCAGCCGCGAAAAGGTTCTCGGCAGCATGCTGATCGCCTCGCGGAAGAGGCCGATCTCGGTGGAGACGCTCAGGCGCGCCGCGGAGGCCGTCGAGCGCGACCTCTATCAGCTCTACGACGACGAGGTGCCCACCAGCTTCGTGGTCAAGCTGTTATGGAGGAGCTGAAGAGGCTGGATACCGTAGCCTATGTGCGGTTCGCCAGCGTCTATCGGGAGTTTCAGACGGTTTCGGATTTTCGGGAGATCGTTGAGTCGGTCAACGAGCACCGAGAAAGTGTTCAAGTTCTTGAGTCGCAGAAGAGGGAGGCCGCACGGAGGCAGCCCGATCGGAGAAGGATGACCATGGTTATTAGAAGGTATTTCACCAAGCCCGGACAAGATCCGTACGCCGGCATTGAGTTCCAGCCCCGCCACAGCAGCAATACGCTGAATCCGTGCCGAAGTAGGTTAGAGAAAACGTATTGCTTGGTCTCCTGGTTCAGGGACTGCTGTAGCTTCACATATTGCTCGAAGAGCGTATGCACGCGCTGCATCAGTTGTTCTACCTGCGGCGTCACCTCCAGATTGGTTTTGCCGGTGCGTACGGTGGCGACAAAGAACCCGTCGTCGTCGCTTACCTCGACCGAACGCGCGCGTTCCACGCCCTCCACCAGCACCTTGATGTTGCCGTCGGGCATGCGTACGCTCTGCACGATGTTACCGATGGTGCCCGTCTGATAGATGTCGTCCGCGCTGGGTTCGTCGAGCGAGGCGTCGTGCTGGGTGGCGAGAAATATCTTGCGGTCGCCCGTTAAAGCCTCCTCCAGCGCGCGCACGCTGGACGCCCGCCCCACCACAAATGGAGTCATCATATGAGGGAAGATGACCATGTCCCGGATCGGCATCATAGGAAGCTTCCGGGATTCGCCGGTCAAAACGGTCTTGGTTTGATTAGCCATGGCGATCTCCATAAAACGTGCCTTCCGTTGCCCATGTTGCAATCCACGGATCACGCATCCTGTGATTGTAATGCTTGTGTGCCGATTCGTCCCCACACCCTTTGGTAACTCGGCGGCAAATTGCGCGCGACCGCCATCAGGTGCACTCGCATCGCAATCCTGTCGTTACCAGTGAATTAACAGCAAGCCCTCACTCAGCGCTGAGCGCAGACGAGGGCAGAGGCCCACGATTTCGCTGTTGATGGATATTGATTGTCACGGGGAGGTAAGCCGCGGCACCCACATGCGCGGATGTTGCAATCGAGAGAACTCAGCAAAAACGCAGAGCCAGCGCAGCCTATCCTGCCTTCTCCAGCAGAGTGAGGAGGGTCAGGCTGTGCTTCTTCACCATATCCGCGGTGATGGTGAGGTCGCCGGCCTTCTTGTTGCCGGGCACATAGTACATCAGGTCCAGCATCAGTTCTTCCAGGATCATGCGCAGCCCGCGCGCACCCACCTTGCGTTGCAAGGCTTCGCGCGCAATCTCTTTGGCGGCGTCGTCGGAGAATGTCACCTTCACGCCTTCGTAGTCGAACAGTCTGGCATACTGCTTGAGGATCGCGTTCTTCGGCTTGGTGAGAATCTCGATCAGCGCCGACTCATCCAGTTCGTCCAGGATGCCCAGCACCGGCAGCCGGCCTACGAACTCCGGGATCAGCCCATATTTCAGAGGTCTTGCGGCTCTGCCTGGCGCAGCAACTCGCAGTCTCTCTGCGCCCGGATCGGCGTCACATCACCTTCCTTGGCATCGGGGTCCGCTATGGCTCGGAAGCCCAGGGACTTCTTGCCGATGCGACGACCGATCACCTTCTCCAGCCCAACAAAGGCACCGCCGCAGATGAACAAAATGTTGGTAGTGTCTACCGCGGTAAACTCCTGGTGCGGATGCTTGCGCCCACCCTGCGGCGGCACATTGGCAACCGTCCCTTCGAGAATCTTCAGCAGCGCCTGCTGCACGCCCTCGCCCGAGACATCGCGCGTGATCGAAGGGTTCTCGTCCTTGCGCCCGATCTTGTCGATCTCGTCGATATAAATAATTCCGCTCTGCGCGCGGGTCACGTCTCCCTCGGCCGCCTGCAGCAGCTTCAGGATGATGTTCTCGACGTCCTCGCCCACATACCCGGCTTCGGTCAGCGTGGTTGCGTCCACAATGGCGAAGGGCACATCCAGCATCTTAGCCAGGCGTCTGCGCCAGCAGCGTCTTGCCCGAACCGGTTGGGCCCGACCAGCAGGATATTCGACTTTGTCAGCTCCACATCGTTGCTGCGCGTCTTGTTCATCTGGATGCGCTTGTAGTGGTTGTAGACGGCCACCGCGAGCTTCTTCTTGGTCTGTTCCTGACCAATTACGTACTCATCCAGAAACGCCTTCACCTCTTGCGGCTTGGGAAGCTGAGCCGGCGAGGTGCCGGGCAGCGACTCGCCCCGGTCGTCCTCCAGGATCGAATTGCATACTCCCACGCACTCGTCGCAGATGTAGGCCCTGGGATAGTCGGATGGCGACGAGATGAGCTTCGCCACCGCATCCTGCGACTTGTGGCAAAACGAGCAGCGAAGCGATTCGTCCGAACCGCGAGACGTTTTCATGATTGCTACAACTCCTGGGCACGAACCGTCATAGTGGGAACTAATAAAGTCTACACCAGAACCAAGACCGATCTCACTACACGGAAGTCACCGAGATACCCCTTTTCGGGCACACACTTTTGTAACAGGAGTAGTTTTACGCATGACGCGGCTGTATGATGCGGCCCCCACTCATTGCGCAAAGGGAGTGGAATGAACGATGCACCCGGCGATTTGGACCGGAGTTTACAAACTGGACAATGACCAGCTAGGTACGCGGCCGGTCGATGATGTCGTCAATGATGCCGTACTCCTTGGACTGCGCTGCCGTCATGATGAAGTCGCGCTCCACGTCGCGCTCGATGCGCTCCAGCGATTGCCCCGTCGATTTGCTGATGAGCTTGTTGGTTATCTCGCGGATGCGCAGGATCTCTCGCGCGTGGATGTCGATGTCGGTGGCCTGGCCGCTCAGGTTGCCCATGGACGGCTGGTGGATCAGAATGCGCGCGTTGGGCAGGGCGAAGCGTTTGCCCTTCTTGCCCGCCATCAGCAGAAATGCACCCATGGACGCCGCCTGTCCGATGCAGAACGTCACCACATCGT
>CAWERM010000219.1:0-5673 GCA_963810995.1 uncultured Acidobacteriaceae bacterium
GCCTTCCACCTCCCCACCACCACCCCCACACCACTCCCCACCTCCATGGCTCACCATCATCGTCCCCCCACCTCCATCTCATCGTCATCATCTCTCTCTCTATCTATCTCTCTCTTATCTCCATCCATCTCTCTCTCTCTCTCGCCGCCACTACTGCGATTCAACGCGGCGTTGGCGAGCATGCGCGCCTTGATGAGATGGGTGTCGTTTTCCGGCAGCTCGCCTGTCAGGCCGGGGTCCGGTCCATTCTTTACGACGATCAGCGCCGGGGCCGGTGGTGTAACGGGCTGCGCTCCAAGCACCATTAGGCGCTGGCGGGCGAGATTCGCGTAGTAGTAATCGGGGAAGAGATCCACCAGCTTGCGGTAGTAGTTCACCGCCTGGGAGAAGTCATGCTCCTCGTCCTCGTAGATTCGTCCGCGCCAATAGAGTGCGGCTGGAATCTCGATGCCTCCGGCGTAGCGTTCTATCTGCTCGTCCATCAGACGCGCCGCCTCGGTGTAGTTGCGTGTGCGGTAGTTCATCCATGACGCGCGCCAGTGGGCGGAGGGCGCGTAGGTGCTGTTGGGGAAGAGCTTGACCAGCATGGAGTAGTGATAGATGGCCTGTCCAGCGTCGTGCTTGAGCAGGTACATGTTGCCACCCGAATAGAGGGCCTCTTCCAGCCAGCGGCTGGCTGGGTAGCGCTCAACCAACTGGGCGATGAGGGCGTCGTGGCCTGCGCGGTCGTCCTCGTCTCGCGAGAGTTCGGCCAGCATGTAGAGCTTGAGTGCGGCGGTGTCGTCGCTAGTCTCGGGAAGCTTCTCGATGTCTCGCCGGCTCAACTGCTTCAGTTTGAAGTCGCAGACCGCGGCGTAGAGGATGAGTGCGTCACGATCGGCTGGGCTGAGTTGCGGATTGTTCCTGCCGATTGCGTTGTATTCGGCCCCGGCTTCGCCGTATCGTTTAGCGTTGAAGAGCGCGTCAGCGTGGGTCTTGCGCTCGGCGGCGCTGAGCGGCACGCCCATGGACTGCAACTGCGCGGCCGACTGCGATGCCTCGTACGCGAATGGCTGGGATGCGTAGATGTCATGGAAGATGGGCGCAGCGTGAGCGGTATCACCCGCCAGTTGATAGGCGCGCGCCATGGTGTAACGGAAATTTACTTGTTGCGATTGAGGAGAATTGGCGAGCGGTGTGAGTACCTGTAAAGCGCCTTGCGCATCGTTCTGCTGCAGGTGCGCGCCGGCCAGAAGCACGGGAGCGGTAGCGGCGAAGATGCTGTCGGGATAACGATCGGCGAAGTGGTCGAGCAGAGTGTACGAATCGCCTGCACGGCCCGACTGGATGGCGGCCTGCGCGGCAAGATAGTCCGCATAGTCGTCGAGTGCTTCGCCGGAGCGCTTTGCCTGATTGAAGTTGCCGATGGCGTCGGCATAGCGATGGTCCTGCATATAGGCGTGGCCAAGCGCAAGATAGGCCGCGGCTGCGCCCTCACCGGGATGGCTCTGCGCGTAGTGCAACACTCCGGCGTATGCGGCGGTCGAACTGGCAGCGGCTAGCTGCTGGGCCATGGGCCGCAACTGCTCGGAGGCGAGAAAGGCCTTGGTGAGTTTGATACTGCGCGCCGTTGGCGGCTTGTAGTGAGCGCGACGACGGATGCTGGACTTGGAAGATTTTGCCTTCGACGCTGCTGTGGTCGTGGCTGCTTTCCGGTGGACGCCGGCGGATGCGACCGAGTGCGGCGAGGAGTTGGCTGTCGCTTTCTTCAGGGGTGCTATCTTCGCGGTGGATTTGTTCCTTGACGAGGCTGAGGCAGCGGGCTTCGCGGTCTTTTTGGCGGCCGAAACCGACGAAGTTGTGGTTGCGCCAGCGGCAGCCGAGGACTGTGCCAGCAAGTTGATTCCAGGCCATAGCAGACAAGACGAAACTACAGCCACTCGAATTAAAGTCCTTCTGTCCTGCATGACCTTACACTCCAACTATCCACTCCCCATTGCATCGCGAGGGCGATGCTGGCCTGCACCGCAACTCATCAAAGCCTACATTCAACTCTAAGCTGGGTGCAGGCATTCCCGCGAGCGATGCTAAGGGGTGAACCAGCACAGGCACACCTTCTTTCCCTTCTCCGGTTCCTGGATCGGTACGCGATTGAGCAAAGAGAGACGAAAAAGAGCGCGCTCATCGGCATCCATTCCACTTCGCTCAGGACAGAGACTGAAGCCATGCCCTTGCGAACAACCGCATAGTTTGGCATTCATTCGGTTTCGCTCCGGACAAAATGTATAGGCGGGCGGTTACGGCGAAGAGTGTCCCATTGCCCGCAACATGACAGCGCATTTACACTTGTACAAGCCGCGGTGAGTGGACCCGCGCGTTCTGCGATCCTGCCTTATACAGGCAGTATTGATTTAGACGGTACAATTGCAACTTTTACCTATGCCAGCCATCCAATCACCAGCCGCGGAAGTTGAACACCCTGACGTAGCGCTGGTTGCGCGCGCCAAGCAGGGGGACACGGCGGCGTTTGAACAGTTGGTACGGCAGTATGAACGACAGATATTCAGGGTCGCGCACCACATCACCCAAAACCGCGAGGACGCGGAAGACATTACTCAGGATGCATTCTTCAAGGCCTACGAGAAACTAGACCAATTCCAGGGCAACTCCAAGTTTTCCACATGGTTGGTGCGAATTGCCGTGAACGAAAGCTTAATGCGCCTGCGCAAGCGTAAGACGAGCAAGACCGTCTCCATGGACGAAGACGTGCAGACAGAAGACGGCTCCATTCCGCGTGATTTTGCCGAGTGGAGACCGAACCCGGAGCAGCTGTATGGGCAGAGTGAACTCGGCGCGATTCTACGCAAGACCATCCAGGGACTGCCTCCGGGATTCCGCACCGTATTCACCCTGCGCGACGTGGAGAACCTATCGACCGAAGAGACTGCGGAGGCACTGGGATTGAGCGTTCCAGCAGTCAAATCGAGATTATTACGCGCGCGATTACAGTTGCGCGAACGGCTAAGCCGATACTTCCGGCAGACGAATGAGGGGGCGAAGGCGTGACCTGCACCGAATTTCTCAGCAAACTGGATGACTACTTTGACGGACAGATGGACGCTGAACTCATTCTCGAGATCAGGGCGCATGTGAAGAAGTGCAACCACTGCGAGGTGGTCCTGGATACCACACGCAAGACGATTTCCATCTATCGCGAGAACGAGGTCTACGAGTTTCCGGATGATTTGCGGGAACGACTTCATGCGGCGATCATGAAGAAGTGCAGCAAAGCGAGGGTGTGAATCCGGGGTACGAACTTGGCTAAAGCCGGGATCGATGGATGCGCAACAGGCGAGACTTAATTCCCGTCTTTCAATACTTCCTTACCACCCTGCAACCAGCCTACAATACGATTCACGCAGTAATATGCTTGCTGCGTCCATCAACCAGGCCCAGCGTCCAGCCGAGGTACAAAACACAATGCTACGAACTGCATTCGCCATGCTGTTTGTCTCCGCCATGAACCTTGCTGCGCAGACAACCGCAGCTCCCGCCGCCCAGAACAACGCCGCTACTGCGGCAGCCGCAGCGCCGACGGTCTCAGCAGCCGCACCGACCGAGGTTGCGATCCAGGTCGATCTGGCCAAGCCGCTGGGAACATACAAGCCGATTGGGCGGTGGTTCGGGTACGACGAGTCGGACTACACGTTCATGCAGTACGGGAAGCAACTGCTGGGCGAGTTGCATGACATGTCGCCGGTCCCGGTCTATATTCGTGCCCATCATTTGTTCACCTCCGGGGATGGAGTTCCAAGCCTGAAGTGGAATCTCCAGCAATGTGTTTACGCTGGACGCCAACGGCAAGCCGGTGTACGACTTTACGATTCTGGACAAGATCTTCGACGCCTATCACGAAGCCGGAGTGCGTCCATTTGTGGAGCTTGGGTTCATGCCCAAGGACCTGGCCAGCGGCGATGGGCCTTATATGTTGCCTTATCCGAAGACGGTGACCGGCTCGGTGCAGAGCCCGCCGAAGGACTACGCGATGTGGGGCGAACTGGTGCAGCACTTCACCGAGCACCTGGTGCAGCGATACGGCAAGACCGAGGTTGCGACGTGGTACTTCGAGGTGTGGAACGAGCCGGACATCGGTTACTGGAAGGGCACGCCGGCGGACTACTACAAGTTGTACGACTACTCGGTTGCGGGGATTCGCAAGGTCCTGCCCAATGCGCTGGTGGGCGGGCCGGCGGTGACTGGGCCGGGATCGGCACGAGCTACCACCTTTCTGAACGATTTTTTCAAACACTGCGAACATGACAAAAACGCTGGACCGGCGAGCCGATCCCGCTGGACTTTGTGACCTTCCATCCCAAGGGCCAGGCGCGATTCGTAGATGGGCACGTGCGCATGGGCCTGAGCAACGAGCTGAACGCGGCGTCCAGCGGATTCCGCACGGTGGCTGCATCGGCGAAGTACCACAACCTGCCGATCATCCTGTCGGAGGCCGATCCGGAGGGCTGCGCGGCCTGCTCCGCCAAGGAGAACCCGGCCAACGGCGTACCGCAATGGGCCGATGTATCCCGCCTACACGGCGGTGGCGATGAAGGCGCTGACCGATCTGGCGGACGCAGTCGAAGGTGAACCTGGTGGGCATGCTGAACTGGGCGTTCGAGTTCGAGGGCAAGCAGTACTTCGAGGGCTTCCGCACGCTGGCGACCAACGGCGATCGACAAGCCTGAGCTGAACATCTTCCGCATGGCGGCGATGTTCTCCGGCGACCGGGTGGAGACAAGCAGCTCGGCGCAGATTGCTGTCGGGAACGATTGCGAGGGCTGGAGTGCGCGAGCAGCCGGACATCGACGCGTTTGCGACCAAGAGTGTGCACGAAGCCGCGGTGATGGTGTGGAACTATCATGACGACGACCTGCCTGCCGCGGACAGCCAAGGTTACGGTGAAGATTGCGGGCATTCCGGCGGGCGTTCGCCGGGTGCGGCTGGAACACTTCCGCATCGACGAAACCACTCCAACGCATTCACGGTTTGGAAGGCGATGGGCTCGCCGCAGAGACCCGACGCCGGAGCAGTACGCGCAACTGAAGGCGGCGGGACAGCTACAACTGCTGACCTCGCCGGAGTGGCTGGATGTGAGCGGCGGAGTGTGACGATTACGACCGAGATGCCGCGGCAGGCGACTTCGCTGCTGCATCTGGAGTGGTAGGGCGGTGCGATTAACGTCGTAAAACAGATAACGGCAAGGACAACTGCGGTTGAGATGCGCTCGATGACTACTCATGCGATGAAACCGCATGAATGGGGCATCTAGTTTATGGAGCAGCCGGCTCAGGGGGCGGGCTTTTGATTCGTCGTGGTGCATGAGGAGGATGTTGTTGGGGTCGGTGCCGAGGGGGATGGCGTTCTGCTCGAATGCCTGGAGGATGCGGCGGCGAAGTTCGCGCAGGATGGCGTCCTTCTGGTTGACGGCGACGCGGATGCTGACCGGGTAGGTGACGACGCGGCCGGAGATGGCGTCGACGCCGGGGATGACGGGGTCGGCGAGGGCGATCTGCTGGAAGGCGGGATCGTTGCGCACGGCCAGGGCGGTGGAGCGCAGGAGGGCGAGGACGCGGTCGGGGTCGGCGGAGGCGTCGACGGAGAGATTGAGCGTGGCGACGGCGAAGTCGCGGGACATGT
>CAWERM010000220.1:0-7387 GCA_963810995.1 uncultured Acidobacteriaceae bacterium
ATCAGCAATGCTCCCAGATAGGGACGAATGTCGTAGCCCTTTACCTGCTGGAAGGTATCGAAAAACTTGTCTGTCCAAGGCAATCCGCCAATCGAGTAGTCCGGCTCGTCACCGCGGAAGCCGAGAATGGTTGTGCCAAACAGCTCCGGCATGGCATCGTAATAACCCTGGTGCGTCACCTGAATGTACGCCGCCGTCGCCTCGGGGTTCATGTAGTCCTCAATCGAGTTCGATCCGTCCTTCGCGTGCGTCGGGTTGGCGTCGCTGCGCGTAGGCGCAGTGCGGAATTCATGCCCAATCACTTCCACGGTCCAGTCGGGGCCGGCGGGCGCGGTCCAGGAGATGCTGCCGTTGTTGATGGGAACGGCGACACGCTCGGCCGGAACGTTAGTGCCCACCACGATGCGCTCGAACGAGGCGTTGGTGGCCACGGCCACAACCGCGTTCGCGCCCACCGCCTGGTTCAGA
The DNA here is from genome assembly GCA_963810995.1 of uncultured Acidobacteriaceae bacterium. Lineage (GTDB taxonomy): Bacteria > Acidobacteriota > Terriglobia > Terriglobales > Acidobacteriaceae > Edaphobacter. The sequence goes on from CAWERM010000220.1 coordinate 469, forward strand.
GCCTCGCCGCCCTTCACTGGAATTCGTTGCGTAATGTCCAGACCCTGCATGCGCAGCTCGGTCTTCGATTTGGTGAACATGCCACCCGCGAACCCGCTGGGATAGCCAATCTCGTCCACGATCCACACCTTCATGTCCCGCTTCCTGGCCTCTTCGACGAACTGTTTGAAGAAGGCAAAGTACTCGGGTGTCAGGTAAGTCGTCGTCATGCCGCCGCCAGCCTGTACCGTCACCGCGCGGAAGCCCAGGCTCTTCATGGTGTCGAGGTCGTGCTTCAGGCTCTCAATCGTCACCGCGCCATTCATGGAGAAGTATGGCTCTGGCCCGTACTCCGAAGGGGGCGTCTTCCATGACTTCTTTACATCAGCCGCAGTCGGCATCTGCACCTTCTGGAAGGGGTACTTTGCCTCGGTCGATTGCGCGTCGCAGCGTTGGGCTGGCAGGGCAAATACACATGCAACCAATCCGGTTGCACATGCGAAAACGGTTGCCCAGGCAGCGGTCGCTCGGCGATTATTGCGGCCCTTTGCGGTTACAAATAGATTGTTCATCGAGTTCTCCCATGCTGACGCGCAGCAAGATACACCTGCTGCCGAAATGTAAGTCATTGTGCGTTTGGCGCCGTTCTAAAAGCCATTCGTGCTGTTCGCTGGAGTCGTTCCCCTGCGCTTGCAATATCTCCCCGCGAAAAGAGCTGCGAAACTCAGGCCAAATCGTTATACATCGCCAGAACAAGGTTTGAAAACACCGGCGGCAGATCTCTTCGAATGGCTGCGCCTATGGACTTACACTGGATAAAGCCGTCTCTCACCGAATGACTCCACCATCCAACTCAGCCGCGCCGCGCGCTCCGCTGCACTTTCTCGGGCTGGCCTGCGCCATCGGCGTCTCCACCATCTACTTCAATCAGCCTTTGCTGGTCGAGATGGGCAAGACCTACAGCGCACCCGCCAGTCACGTGATGGTTGTCGCCAGCGCAACGCAGGTTGGATACGCGCTTGGTTTGCTGCTCTTTGTGCCGCTCGGCGATCTGTTGGAGCGTCGCGCACTCATGAAGCGGATGTTCGCCGCTGTCATTGTCGCGCTGCTTCTGGTTACCATGGCGCCGACTCTTGCCTGGCTCATCGCCGTCAGCGTTCTGCTGGGCTTGATGGCATCCGTCACACACATCGTGCTTCCCATTGCTCCCGAACTCGTACCCCACAAGCAGCGCGGCCGTGCCATCGGAACGGTAATGATGGGACTTCTGTTGGGCGTTCTGCTGGCCCGCACCTTCTCCGGCTGGGTCAGCCACATTCCGGCGCTCTTCGTCTACGCGCCAAGACTCTTTCCCCAAGGGGCCTTCTGGGTCACTGATGGTTGGCGCTATGTGTTCTTCATCGCAGCAGTTGGCAATGCGGTGTTTCTGCTCTTTCTCGGTCGCATGATGCCCCCTCTGCCGCCCAGCCAGGACATGCGTTATGCGGACGCCATGCGCTCTCTGTGGACGCTCGTCCGCACACAGCCTCTGTTGCGCGAATCCAGCCTCATCAGCGCGCTCGTATTTGCCGCGTTCAGCTGCTTCTGGACCACGCTTGCTTATATGCTCAGCAGCCACTATGGACTTGGCGCGGGCGTTGCCGGCAGCTTTGGTCTGGTCGGAGCCGCCGGGGCATCGGTCGCCCCCATTGCGGGCAAGCTGGCAGATAAGCACGGAACCCGTTGGGTGCTGACCACCGCAATCGCGTTGCTTGCCATCTCCTATCTGGTGTTGTGGGCCGGCGTTGCGTTCAGCCTGCCGTTGACGCTGCACATCGCCGCACTGGTAATCGGCGTCATCGTGTTGGACGTTGGTATGCAAATGACGCAGATAGCCAACCAGACGCGCATCTTCGGCCTCGACGCCTCGGCGCGCAGCCGGTTGAACACCGTCTACATGACCAGCTTCTTCGCCGGCGGAGCGGTCGGATCGGCGCTCGCCACCATGGTCTGGGACCGCTGGCACTGGAACGGAGTCTGCATCCTGGCGCTGGCGCTGATCGCGCTTACCGCCCTATGCCACGCGCTGGGCACGCGTACACGCGAGCCCTTCAACCCCGACTCGCGCACCGACCATCCCGTCCTCGACCGCGTGATCGAAACCTAGCGCAGAAGCATTCGTTTGGAGCACGAGACTGTTGTCCCGCCGCAAAGTTATCGCTTGAGTAAATCTACCGGCGCATTCACATCTTCAATCCGGAAATATCCTGCCAGCGCCGGATGCCGCTTGGCCACCGCGAGATACATCTCCCACGCCACGCGGCGATAGCTGAAGTGTCCTGCCGCGCCGCTCCGCAGTTCGGCGATGTATGAGCGCTTCGGCAAAGTCCATCTTGAACATCGCCCGCACGCGTGTCCCCAGCGGCAGCAGGTAAGCAGCATCCTCCGGCCCAGCCGCATCGCGCAGGCTGCGATACGCTGCGTGCGCGGCGTCCATTGCGGCAGTATACGTCTCATGTAGTCCAGCCTCAGCGAGCGTTGGCTGTCCGGGGCACACCGGCTCCTCGTAGCCATGCAGATCGGTGAAGGCCTGCATAAGCTGAACGCAACGGCGATGGCGGTGCATGTCGCGGAATCCGCCAATGTCCATCAGGATGTCGAACCGGAAGCCCTGCCCTGCGGAGAAGGCACGCGATAGCTCGTCGTGGCGGCCGCGATGTTTCGCACCCAGCGCCATAATCTCCGCCACCTTGCGTGAATCCAGCCCCGCAACCGTACGCTGTATCTGCCGCCACGAGTAGTGGCACTCCGCGTACAGCAGCGAAGTGGCAAGCTCAATCTCAAGTGAGCCCGAGTCCTCCACCAGATCCACCACCGGAGCGTCTTCAATCGCCTGCCCAGCCATCAGTTCCGCAGCTGCGGCTCTCATCTCCGCGCGCGTGGCAATCGCATACTCATTGGCCGCGGAGTACTTCACCAACGTCGGCGCGGTCTTCACCTCGCGCAGCAGAGCGTCTGAGAGTCGCGCATGGAATCCATCGCGGCCCTGCGCATCGGGGATGGTAAACGACGACGCCTCATCCAGCAGGACGCGCGCCCCATCGTGGCCTACGTTCCATGCAGGCTGTGCCGCGGCGGCTTTCAGTTTTTCGCCCAGGCTACGAACCTCGGCGTACTCATTCGCCAGCAGCCGCGAGATCTGGTTCTCCAGCGTGCGCGCACTCACAATCTGACCCAACGAAGTATTGGTGGCCAGCGGCAGCAGGTAGCGGGCCACATCGAAGGCGCGTGCCTTCAGCGTGCGCAGGTAGGCTTCGTCCTTCATCTCCGCCGGCTTTGCAATCGCGCTCTTCAGCGCCTCCAGCATTCCCGCGCCAACCTGGTCGTAGGCCGCAAACAGCGCCTCAACCGATGCCGTGTAGCCGACCGTCAGCTCGCCAAGAGCGGGCGTGTACCAGCCCGACTTGCGGAAGTTCTGGTAGCGCGTGCTGCGTTCCTGCCCGTCCCATCGCTGCTCGTCCACCAGGGCAACGGCCGCCAGCAGCGAAAGCCGCTCGATGGCAAACGGAATGTGCGCCAGGTCGGCGATGGAGCGGTGTCCATACTGGAAATAAAACGTGTTCAGGAACTGTTCCGCGCGCTGCGAACTGATCTCGGCCAGCGATTCCTTCATGCTCAGCGACGAGCGCGAGTATTTGGCCATCGCATAAGCCAGAACCTCCGGCTCCGCGCCTTGAATGGCGTAAACGTCGGTCTGGTTTGCGGCGGAGGTCGTGGCCAGCACTGCGGGCAGTTGGGCAGGTGGCTGGGGGTCGGCGGCGGTTGGCTGTTTGTCGGTCATCACCCTGCAAGGATATGTCATCCGGCGGCCCGTGCACTGCAATCCCTGTGGATGAATCCATCTGGATTCGTATAATGAGGCGGGCAGACAGGCACACAGAGGGAAGGATGACCGATGAGTTCACTGGCAGGCAAAGTTGCGTTGGTAACGGGTGCGTCACAGGGTATAGGGCGCTCTTGCGCGATGGCATTGGCAGAGGCAGGAGCGACCGTGGCGCTTTGCGCGCGCAATCTGGCAAAGCTCGACGAGGTCGCCGCGGAGATCGGCAGTATCGCGTCGCGTCGGGCTGAGGCGGCGGGCGAGATCGACGACGCGGCAGCCCTTTGCGGCGGAGCTGCCAGCGCGGGCGTGACAGAGCCGTTTGCCGGATCGGCGCATGTCTTCGCGCTCGACCTGGGCAGCGAAGAATCCATCCAGTCCTGCGCCAAAGCCGTGATCGCGCAACTTGGCAGGGTGGATATTCTGGTCAACAATGCTGGCATCACGCGCGATACCCTCACCCTGCGCATGAAGCGCAAGGACTGGGACGACGTGCTCGCCACCAACCTCACCGGCGCCTTCCTGATGACCCAGGTCGTCATGGGTTCGATGCTGAAGGCGCGCTGGGGACGCGTCATCAACATCACCTCGGTGGTGGGTGAGACTGGCCAGGCCGGGCAGGCAAACTACGCCGCCTCGAAGGCTGGCCTTATCGGCCTCACCCGGTCGCTGGCCCGCGAACTGGCCAGCCGAACGATTACCGTCAACGCCGTCGCTCCGGGGTATATAGAGACCGCAATGACGGCAGTTCTAACCGAAGAACAGCGCACCGCCATGACCTCGCAGATTCCCCTTGCACGCGCCGGAACAGATCGGGATATCGCCGCCGCGGTCGCGTTTCTCGCCTCCGAAGAGGCTGGCTACATCACCGGCCACACACTCGACGTCAACGGCGGAATGTATATGGGATAGATGAGATCATTCAGTCAGATCGTCTTTGTTTTCAACTAACACCGTGCGATCTGCAAATGGATATTTACTTCAATAGTAATAACTTTTCAGTTAATATATCGCTTGGTTCATTGTTGGTCTGGGCTTAAAGTAGAGCTTCAAAGGTTGTGCCCTATCTGGCTCCCGGTGAACCTTGGCTGGTACGCATATCGCGGAAACCCACGATTTAGCCATTGACCTCACCGTCCCGGATGTTTACTTTGTGGCTAATGGCAGATATGCAAACACTTCCAACACCACTGAACAGCATCACCCCCGTCGCTACCATCGCAATGAACATTGGGGCGACCATCCGCACCTATCGTCTGCAAAAAGGCATGTCGCAGGGCGACATCGAGAAGCGGACCGGGCTCCTGCGATGCTATCTCTCGCGGGTCGAGAACGGGCATACCGTACCTTCGCTTGAGACGCTACAGAAGATCGCCTATGCGCTGGATCTGCAACTGGCGCAGTTCTTCTCCGATCAAGCCGTTAGCCAGGAGATGTCCGCACTGCACTTGGGAGAAGAAGAGATTCGTTTCCTCACCCAGATCCAGCGCTATTCGGCGCGTCTCTCCGAGAACGACCGCAAGCTGCTGCTGGCCATGGTACGCAAGTTCGCTCAGACCACACTGGCGTGAGGCACTTCGTGCGGTCCTGGACGCTTCGCGTAAAGACAAGAACAACCTGCAACTCACAACTGCCTCAGAGCCGGCTGGCGATCGCATAGCCGAAGAGGGCCAGAACCAGACAGGCAACCGCGAAGGTGAGTTTCTGGCGGCTGAGGTAGCGTTCGCGCCCCGCGGTCATGCGTGGCACCAGCGGGACGCCCAGCGCCAATCCGCTCAGGAAGCCCCCAATATGTGCCGAATTGTCGATGCGGATGCCTACATTGACAAAGATTGTGCTGATCCCAATCACCAGGTTGATGAGGGCAAATTTGACGACGCTGCTGCGCAGCCTTCGCAACTCTTCCCAGGGAAATGGCAGCCGGCGGTTGCTCAGCAGTACGATCAGAATTCCGGCAATGCCGAAAACAGCACCCGAGGCGCCTGCGCCGATCTGGAATAAGGAGCTTGGATCGCGGAACCACAGGTCGTAGTAGACGTTGTAGCCCATGCTCAGCAGGTTTCCGGCAATGCCGGTAATCAGGTAGACGGCGACCATTCCGTAGGGGCCGACCAGCGGCTCGCCCAGAATGCCCAGGTTCCACAGACACCACATGTTGAAGAAGATGTGAACGAAGCCGACGTGGACAAAGGTTGCAGTCAGCAGGCGATACCACTGGCCATGCAGCACCAGCCATGTGACGTTTGCGCCGTAGTGCAGCAGGTCGTTTTCGGTGGGGCCTGTCGGACTTACACCGTGAAGGCACATCCAAAGGTAGACTGCGATATTGATGGCCAGCAGCAGGTAGGTTCCAGGGGCCGAGCGCGGGTCCCATACGCTAAACTGGCGCCGCCGCTGTGCCTGTTCCGGCGAATAAGCCTCGTCCGGTGCCCCAGTCCCGAATTTGGGCGTTGTGGGAATCGGCGGTGGCTCAATCTCGCCTTCGGTTTGGAAGTGCGCGGCGGACATGCTGGTCTATCTACGCTATCGCATTTTCCCGGTCAGTGGGTCAACAGGGACGCAAGTCTGGCCTGAACCCCCATGGACTGTGACAGGATGGAATATCAGGCAGCGTTTTTCATGATGCGTTCACGGATATGGGGCGGGATGCGTTGGATCGCGTCGGATACCAGGCCGGGGATCGGCGTTGCAATAGCGACCAGAACCCATAGCGTCAGCGAGATGACCAGGCCGGCGATGGCGGTTGCCTCCAACGAGATGGTGATCGGCGTGTGGTACAGGTGACCGTGTAGGCTGGTGCCAAGGTGGGCCACCGCCTCTATGCGGTGCAGCACAGCCGCAGCCAGCAGGAAAGCCAGGATGGACAGCGAACTGACCGAGATCAGCAGCACATCGATGGTGCGCGCCAGGTGCTGGCGGCGGCGGCATTGGGCGCACTCGGAGAGGTGATGATCGTAGTCCGTGCGCATCGCGGGCGACAGACCGGAGATGTCATACCGCCAGCCGGCTAGAATGTCTCCAATAACCGGATCGGTGCAGTGTGGTTCGCTCATGCGGCGCGATCTGGATGTTCGTAGGGCA
>CAWERM010000221.1:0-3126 GCA_963810995.1 uncultured Acidobacteriaceae bacterium
ACGTCGTATCGCTTGGGACAGCGTTGCTGGGACATGAACGGTTCTCCAAGTTCGGACTACGGATCGTGGCTGCGTTCGACACCGACCCGTCCAAGATCGGGCAATGGATCCATAAGAAGGCGGTATTGCCGCTGGATAAACTGGCCGATCTGGCACCGCGGATGAGCATCCTGCTGGGAATCATTACGACCCCGGCTGAAGCGGCGCAGGCGGTGGCCGATGAGATGGTGAAGGGGCGCATCCAGGCCATCTGGAACTTCGCTCCGGTCAAGCTCAGGGTCCCCGAAGAGATCATTGTTCACAACGAAGACCTTTACTCGACGCTGGCCTCGCTCTCCTGGAAGCTGGCGAGGCGATTGCGTGTGCCAGTACAGGAGAAGCAAGAGAAGGAGGCTGTTTGATGGCGACGATGCCAATAGTTGCGGATCGCGCGGAGAAGTTTGAAAGGGTGTGCGGCATCCTGGACCGTCATGCACGCCGCGCGTCCAGTTTGATTCCGATACTACAGGCGATCCAGCATGAGTATCTGTATCTGCCGGAAGAAGTGCTGACCTATGTGGCGACTTCGCTGGACGTTCCTCCGGCGCGCGTGTTTGGCGTGGCCACGTTCTACGCGCACTTTGCGCTGGAACCGAAGGGGAAGCATGTGATCCGGGTATGCGATGGGACTGCCTGCCATGTGAAGCAGTCGATTCCCGTGCTGAATGCTCTGCGCGAGAAGCTTGGCACCACGGAAACAAGCAAAACCACACCCGACATGATGTTCACCCTGGAGACAGTGGCCTGCCTGGGCGCCTGCGGTCTGGCCCCGGTGATCGTGATCGATGAGCAGGTACACGGGCAGATCACCCCTGAGTACGCGCTGGCGCTGGTGGATGAGATCAAGACCCAGGAGGCCTCGCTTGCGAGTGCGTCCGCAGATGCTGAGCAGCCCTCAGCCGAGGAGTCCCATGCCTGACGCGGAAGCTGTGGTTTTGAATGGTGTGAACGGAAACGGAAGCGTCGCGCCTGCGCAGGTGCGTCGCGTGGTTGTGTGCGCCGGAACTGGATGCATGGCCAACGGGGCCATGAAGGTGTATGAGAAGTTCAAGAGCGAGATGGCGAGCAGCGGCGTACATGTGATTCTGGAGCTGCGCGCCGAGGCTGAGGACGATGAGGTGCGGTTGTCCAAGAGCGGATGCCAGGGATTCTGCCAGATGGGGCCGCTGGTGTCGGTGGCTCCGGAGGGCATTCTGTACTGCAAGGTACACAGCGAAGATGTGCCGGACATCGTGCAGCAGACGCTGGTGGGGGGCAAGGTTGTGGACCGGCTGCTGTATAAGGACCCGTCGACGCGCAAGAGTTGCCACGGGTTTACCGACAATCCCTTCTACTCGCGGCAGGAGCGCTTGGTGCTGCGCGAGTGCGGCTTCCTGGATCCGGAGGACATTGACGAGTACATGCAGCACGGCGGCTACAAGGCAGCCAAGATGGCCTACATGGATATGTCTCCCGAGGAGATCTGCAAGGTCATCACAGAGAGCGGGCTGCGTGGACGCGGCGGCGGGGGATTTCCCACGGGAAGGAAATGGGACGCGGCGCGAGTGCAGAATTCCACCAAGAAGTATGTGATCTGCAACGGTGACGAGGGCGATCCCGGCGCGTTTATGAACCGGTCGGTAATGGAGGGCAACCCGCACAGCGTGATTGAAGGGATCATGATTGCGGCGCGCGCGATTGGGGCCAACGAAGGCCTGGTGTACGTGCGGGCCGAGTATCCGCTGGCGGTGGAGCGGATGCGGCGTGCGGTGGCGGATGCGGAGCGCGAAGGCATCCTGGGAAAGAACGTCTTCGGCACCGGCCTCAGCATGAAGTGCGATGTGATGGAGGGCGCGGGAGCGTTTGTGTGCGGCGAAGAGACGGCCATGATCGCATCCATCGAGGGACAACGGGGGATGCCGCGGCCCAAACCGCCCTTCCCCGCGCAGAGTGGTCTGTGGGGCAAGCCGACCATTATCAACAATGTTGAGACGCTGGCCCATGTGTCGCGCATTCTGAACGTAGGGCCAGAGGTCTTCCGCAGCATCGGGACCAAAGAGTCGCCGGGAACCAAGACCTTTGCTCTGACCGGACATGTGGCCAACACCGGACTTGTTGAGGTCCCCTTCGGCACGACGTTGCGCGAGATTGTGTACAACATCGGCGGCGGAGTGACGGACGACGCGGGCAAGGTGTGGAAGAACGGATTCAAGGCAGTGCAGATCGGCGGCCCTTCGGTTCGCACTCGGTCTCAAAAAGTTGCGAAAAGCGTCCGATGCTTTGGCGGTCCAGGGATCGTCGCCGTAGGAGGTAGCGTGGCCGCGATTGGCCGCCTCCATGGCAGCCCAAGCCTCAGGGCAGATTCCCGCGTAGTTGTCGCTGCCAAACTGCTGGTGCATGTCGTTGATTTCGATTTCGGCCATAGGATAATTCTCGCTCATTTTAGCGCCTGTGATGCGTATCCGGCTTCAAGCTGCGGTTGCAGCCGCGAGCCGCCGATTCACCAGGATTCCAGCCATGATGACGATGAGGATGACGGCCGCAAACGCGAGAAACCATCCCCAATATTCAATAGGACCGCGCAGAACACGGGCAAAATGGCGGCCATAGATGGCACGCCGCGTTCAGCAATCCCTGCCCAGGCAGAGTGGCTGACGGTGGGTCTCCCAAAGGCTTATCTGGCGACGGTGGCGGCGGCGCTGCTGCCCAGGCCGCCTTTCATCGGTATGTCGCTGATAGCCGGTACCGACATTGACGGAAATGAACCCCCGTGTTGCACTGCGAGGAAGCGAAAAGCACGCTCGATGTACTTGGCCCCATCGAGCTGCTGGTTGAGAAACTCGAACCGGAGGTCGTTGGTGCCGCCGGTGAGCCGCACTTCGAGGCGCAGGTAAAGTCGGCACGGCGAGGCCAAGGGTATCGAAGCCCGGTCCGAGATTGGCGATCCACCCGGGAACCTTGATCTGCAGTTCCTCGGGCCGCGCCGGGTTCATGGGTTCGCTACTTGGCATGGACTTCGGCAGCCCTCTTTGGCGTCGAGCTTCTCTGCGGGACTTGATGATGAAGTCCGAGCAATACGTACTCGTAGTCGTTGAAGGCTACATAACA
>CAWERM010000222.1:0-17971 GCA_963810995.1 uncultured Acidobacteriaceae bacterium
TTATTGAACGAGGCCTTCGCCGCGTATGCCACAGCCAACTACATCGACAGGGTGGCCGAGGCAGGCAAGAAGCAGATGGCCCTGCCCATGTACGTCAACAACTGGCTGAAGAGTCCGCGCGCCTATCCCGTCAGCTCGATTCCCGGCGTGGATTATCCCAGCGGAGGCCCCACCTACAACATGCTGGATATATGGAAGGCCGCCGGCCCGCACATCGACGTGATCGCGCCCGACATCCATGTTCCCGGCGTGCAGGGGTTCAAGAACGTGATGCAGCAGTACAACCGCCCGGACAATGCGCTCTTCATCCCGGAGACCGATGGCTACGGGGCAACCCACGGCAATGACGGTCAGGGACGCCTGGAGTTTCTGGCGGTGGGAGCGGGATCGTTCGGGTTCTCGCCCTTCGGTATCGATCACATCGCCTTAGGCCCCGACGGCAAGCTGGATGTCGAGCGACAAGGCCTGGCTGAAAACAACCGCCTGCTGGTTCCCTCCGGCGAGGTTGTCGCGCAGCTACAGTTCCAGGGCAAGACGCAGACCGCGGTCGAAGAGCCTGGTTTAGCCCAGATCGAGCTTGCCTTCGGCGATTGGACCGCGCGGGTCAGCTTCCCACCGGCCTTCGATTCCGCCGTGCCAAACGACGGTGGCTCCCCTTCGGCGCGCCTGAAGATGGGTCGCGTCCTCATCGCGCCTATCGCGACCGACGAGTTTCTTGTCATCGGGATCGACGCCCAGGTCAGCTTCCACCGCACGGTGCATCCACAGACCGTGCAGACGCAGTTCTTGCATGTGCAGGAGGGCCACTACGAGGGTCCGGTATGGAAGGGTGGACGCCTGTGGAACGGAGATGAGGCCGACAGCGGGCTCTTCTTCAGCTCACCCGGCGCGGTGCTGCACGTCAAGCTGGGCACTTACTAAACCGGACGCCGGGTGACCCGCGTCTTGTTTTGTGATGTGTGGTGCCGATTCTACTGCTCGGCGATTACGACCGCCTGGGCCACGCTCAAGTCGTTGGATACGCGGACAAACTCGCTGTGCTCTGCGTACTCATTTCTGGCGATGGCTTTGAAGAGGATGGCTTTGCCGTCGATGGCGCTCTCGATCAGCGTGGTCTTCCATTCTGGCGTGGCGGCGTTGCTGGTCGGGTCGCGCGAGGTCGCAAAGCTGCTTCCGGCGTGGATGGTGGCAAGCAGGCCGAAGCCGATGCTCATGTCCGTGGGCATGCGCCCTTCGATATGGTGCAGGCGCATCGCCTTCGCGTCGATCATCATGGAGCCGGACATGCCATGCAGCACACGCTCTTCCAGCGACTGCGGCTCATACTCGGGGTTGGGGCGGAAGTCGATCAGCAGATCGTCCCCTTGCGTGCGCACATCGCCGAAGACGAAGGCCTTCGGCAGCAGCGTCAGCATCGTTCTGGCATGGGCCTCGTCGTCCTTCAGCGCCTGCTCCTTACGCTGGAAGGCTGCCGGATCGGCAACCACCCCGGCTAGCCGTCCACGCTCCTGCGCGATGCGATCCACACTCAGCGGCTGGCCGTCCTCATCCAGCAGCATACGCACCTTGCCGGCGTTCGTCTCCACCACTTTTTCCGTCCACAGATGCCCTCCAGTGCGGTCGGAACGCTCCTTCGAGATGTATTCGTAATGGTCTCGATGCTGCGCGGCCACATCTTCATTGGCCACCATCGCAGCTACAATCTGCATCGCCGAGAGGGCATCTTGCCCCACGTCACTCGATGCGCCCGCGCCGCTACAGATCGATGCCAGCATCAGGGGGAGCATACAACCAGCAGCCACCCAGTGCATCTTTGCCAGGCTATGCACCTCCATCTTGCGAATCTCCGTCATTCTGCTCCCAGCCGAGCGCCATCCGGCCTTCCTCAAATCCGTCTGTCGTCGCGTGGCCTCACTCATCTTTCATAAGATGCACTCTTGGGCAAGCATGGAGGTAAATCTTGGGCACGGACGGGGGGTGTCCGCAGCCTGTCTCGTTCCTCCAGAGACTGGTATGTCTGCGACGTACTTACGCGCACTGCACTATTGCCTCCTCCGCCGCGGCAGGAGTAACGTGAACCATCCTTTGTTCAGCCGAGGACACCGGCGTCGCACCAGCGTGGACGCTGAAGATCGTCGGCCTCAAGATGAATCCCGCTGGGCCGCCCGTACCATCTTCCATGGCCGACTTGCGGTAAGCTATTTCCGGGCCCCGCAATTTCCGGAGGATTTTATGACCGCGAACGGTTCTCGGGTTCGCCTTCTTGTGGGCACACGCAAGGGTGCCTTCATCCTTACCGCCGACGCCGCGCGCAAGAAGTGGGAGATTGCCGGCCCACACTTTCCCGGATGGGAGATCTACCACCTCAAAGGCTCTCCCGCGGACCCAAACCGCCTCTACGCCTCGCAGTCCAGCGGCTGGTTCGGCCAGATCATGCAGCGCTCCGAGGACGGCGGCAAGACATGGGCGCCTAGTCGGCAACAAATTCGCCTACGACGGCGTTCCCGGCACCCATCAGTGGTACGACGGCACGCCGCATCCGTGGGAGTTCAAGCGTGTATGGCACATTGAGCCATCTCTTAGCAATCCGGATGAGGTATACGCCGGAGTGGAGGACGCCGCCCTCTTCCATTCCACAGACGGCGGGCAGAACTGGGCCGAGATCTCCGGACTGCGCACCCATACCACTGGCTCCGCATGGTCTCCCGGAGCGGGAGGCATGTGCCTGCACACCATCCTTATTGATCCCACCGATCCCAAACGCATCGTAATCGCCATCTCTGCGGCAGGCGCTTTCCGCACAGATGACGGCGGAGCCACTTGGAAGCCCATCAACCGTGGGTTGCACTCGCAGTACATTCCCAGATCCCAACGCCGAGGTTGGCCACTGCGTCCACCACATTGCCGCGCACCCCTCGCGCCCCGGCACGCTCTTTATGCAGAAACATTGGGATGTGATGCGCTCCGATGACGCCGGCGACAACTGGCACGAGGTTTCCGGCAACCTGCCCACCGACTTCGGCTTCGCTATCGACGTGCATGCCCACGAACCAGAAACCCTCTACGTCGTCCCCATCAAGAGCGACTCCGAGCACTTCGTCCCCGACGGCAAGCTGCGCGTCTTCCGCAGCCGGACCGGGGGCAACGACTGGGAGCCGCTGAGTAAGGGACTGCCGCAAAAGGATTGCTATGTGAATGTCCTGCGCGACGCCATGGCCGTCGACCGGCTCGATTCTTGCGGCGTCTACTTCGGCACCAGCGGCGGCCAGGTCTATGCATCCGCCGATTCAGGAGACAACTGGCAAGCCATCGTCCACGACCTGCCACCCGTCCTCTCCGTCGAAGTGCAGACGCTGGTATGAATCTGATGCTAGATACTCGCTTTAGCGATGTGGCGCCAAGAGAAGCTCAGTCGCCATATACCAGTTCAATCAGTGCTGCACTTGCCGCAGGAACGGTCACGGTTACTGCTTTATCTATCCTGCTAGGACTGATGCAGGATGCATCCAGATGGCCTCTCTTTATCGATTGACTGATCCGCGTTTGCGCAAGCGTCGCCATACCTTTGTCATTGAATGTAACGTCTGTCGATGTCAGGGACGACGCGCTGAGCCGCGCTACGCAAGCCTCCACAACCTCGAGTGGAAACTCCGCGACTAGCTTCCCGCTCACATCCTTGTTAATAATGGCAACAAGAAACTTCGCGCCTGTGTCGGCCGCGTATGCCGTCGCGTTTACCTCGCCGGGATCGAACTCCACCGGGATCATCGTCGCACCGGCAAACTGCTGCGCGAATCGCATTCCATACGACACCGGCTCGGCCACAAACTTACCATCGATATCCGCAATCGGCGTATAGAACGGTCGCGGGTGCGGCTCCTTGGGATCCTTCATCAGCAACTCACCAGGCAGCGTGCCGCCCAGCGAGTCGGCCACCATCTTGCCTTCGCCGCCATGCAGGTTCACGCCGGCATAGCCCAGCGAGGCCAGCGTAAGCAGGTAGTCCGCCGCCCACAGCGACGCTGCAAATACGTCCGACATGCCAGGCTTGCCACCTCGATAGCAGGTGTTTCCCTCAGTCATGCGGATTGGCACGGTTCGATGCTCTCCCTCGCTCAACCGCACAGCAGCCGCATGAATGTCCTCATACAGCTTGTCCACATGCGGATCGGAATGCAAAAGATTGTCGATCGTCGCCGTGGGGTTTGAAGGTGGACCAGTGAAGTAGTAGTGATGCGTAAGCGCAGCAATTTCGGGACGATCCGACTCCAACAGCTCCAGCAAACGCGTCACCACCACCGCATACCACTCCGGATTGCCCGCCGTATCCGGCATCCCGAACTTCGCCGCAGTCACGCGATTGCGAATCGCATTCGCGAATGTCAGCCACTCATTGAAATACGCATCCGCCGTCCACGTCTTCGGATCTCGAATCGTAGAACCAAACCTATCCGCCTCGTTACCGACCTGAAAGTACTCCAGTTTGTCGCCGAGCGTATTGCTCACAAATACTGCCTCCTCCGCGGCCAGCGCTGGCGTGTTGGTGCCGAAATTGATGCCGTATAAGCAGGTCCATCCCGTCGCATCCAGAAACCTGCGCAGGTTCCGAACTGCCTCCGGCGTCACGTTGTACGTCAGGTCCGGCGACGGATCACCCATCTTGTACTCGCGCTTCGTTCGTGGCGGCGGCGTCGCATCCGGCGTCGCCTTCCAGAATCCGTAATCCGAAGTATTGCCCCCCAGCCGGAGCACGCCGTGCGGCGCCAACGCGCGAAACTGCGCTACCAGCCCGGTGTTGGCGGGCGAGAAAAAGTTGGGCTCGGAGAGCTGTTGCGTCTCGTACGAAAGCCCTACAAAGTTCGTCGGAATCACCGGCCCCGGCCGGTCGGCATGCAGCGCCAGCTTGGCCGTCCGCGGCACACTCGATGCGGCTTGCGCGAAACTCTTCCAGCTCGCCGTGGCAGCTGCGCCGGCTAACACAAAATGCCTTCGATCCATCCTCTTCATGCAAAGAAGAATAGGTCACAGAAGGTTCGAGGTACAAGGCTGGTGTGAATCCATGATATTTCTAGGGGCAGAGAGATCGCCCATGACCATCCGTGTCGAACTCCCCGCGCACCTCCGCACCCTGGCCCGCATCGAGGGTCATGAAGTCGTGCTCGACATTCCCACTACGCCTACCATCGCCACTGTCCTCGATGCGCTGGAAGCCGCCTACCCCATGCTCCGTGGTACGGTCCGCGATCAGGCGACCCGCGAGCGCCGCGCCTTCCTGCGCTTCTTCGCCTGCCAGCAGGACATCTCGCTCGACAGCCCCAACGCGCAGCTCCCAGACGCTATCGTCAATGGCAGCGAGCCATTGATCATCCTTGGCGCAGTCGCCGGCGGATGAGATGCCTGAACCAGGTTGCCGCGCCGTGAAACAATGGCCGCGGCTGCCCGTCTACTGATTGACGGAAAGATCCCGGCACAAGGAGTCTGGCATTGCTGACGCGCAGGCGGTTCGCACAACTCACTGCGATGTCCTCGGCGTCGATGGCGCTAGGCAAGGGGTTGTCCGCGCAGATGAGGATGCCTGCCGGCCAGCCGACTCCTTCAGCACCTCCAACCCCCGCGAATGCTTCACCCGCGGATTTCACCCTTAACATCGCACCCTACACCCTCGAAGCATCCCCCAAACATCGCTTTCAGACCGTCGCATACAACGGCCAGGTGCCCGGCCCGCTGCTGCGCATGATGCAAGGCCGCTCCGTTACCGTCGACATCCACAACCGCTCTGCCAACCCCGAGATCGTCCACTGGCATGGCCTATTTCTTCCCGTACCGGTCGACGGCGCCTTGGAGGAAGGCTCGCCGATGATTGCACCCGGAGCGTCCACGCAGGTCACATTTACTCCCGAGCCTGCCGGCTTCCGCTGGTTCCACACACACACCTTCGCAGGCAACGATCTGCGCAAGGGCCAGTATGGCGGCCAGCACGGTTTCCTGACGATCGAGCCATCCGGTATCGCAGAAAGTTTGTCTCAATACGATCGCGAAGTCTTCCTCGCGCTGCACGACTGGGGTGGCAGCATGGAACCCTCCGGCGACGGTTCCGCGATGCCGATGTACGAAGTCTCCACCATCAACGGCAAGGTGCTCGGCTTCGGCGAACCTATCCGCGTGAAGCAGGGCGAGCGCGTGATGATGCATATCCTCAACTCCAGTCCCACCGAGGTGCATTGGGTCGCACTCGCGGGCCACAGCATCCATGTGGTCGCGCTCGACGGCAATCCGGTTGCGCGTGTACAAACAGTCGACATGTTGCGCCTCGGGCCCGCTGAACGCGTATCCGCCATCGTCCAGATGAACGCACCCGGCGTTTGGGTCCTCGGCGAGGTGCGCAAGCATGTGCAGGCCGCCGGCATGGGGATTGTTGTGGAGTACGCCAACGCAACCGGCGCGCCCAAGTGGATCCAGCCGGAGAATCTCATCTGGGATTACGCGCACTTCGCAGATGGCGCCAACACGCAAAACAACAGCGCGCAGGATGTCATCGACATCCCGCTCACCTTCGAATCGAAGTTCCAAGGCCACGGCAACGAGGAGCGGTGGACCATCAATGGCAAGTCCTATCCGGATGTTGAATCGCCCGCGCTGCATGAAGGGAAAAAGTATCGGCTGGTGATGAAGAATTTGAGTGCGGACGATCATCCAATCCATCTGCATCGCCATACCTTCGAGGTGACCAATGTCGGCGGCACAACCATGCGAGGATTGATGAAGGACGTCGTCCTCGTCCCCGCGATGAAAACCTCAACCGTAGAGTTCACCGCGAACCTTCCCGGCAATACGCTCTTCCATTGCCACCAGCAGGACCACATGGACCACGGCTTTATGATGGTGTTTCGCTATGCCTGAACCGATTCCGCAGAATGCGGCCTTTAATGGAATGGAGCGGCGCGGTGTAGAAAGGGCCGGGGCTAAAGCCCGGACTGTTCCTGAACCGTCCGTTCGTGGGGTTGAAACCCCACGCTACTCCGGCACGGCTGAAGCCGTGCCCTTAACAAAAAGGTTTCTATTGGTCTTTGCGGCGGTGGTGATACTATTCGCAGGCAGCGCGCGCGCCCAGGGCAACTACGAGATCCAGGTCTACGGAGCGGACACCAATCCGCCCAAAGACCTGATGGTGGAGTTGCACTCCAACTTCACCCCCGAGGGCCAGAAGAACACCATCGACGGCGTGTATCCCACCAACCACCAGGAGCACGAGACCATCGAGCTTACAGAGGGCCTGAACGACTGGTCGGAGATCGGCTTCTACATCTTCACCAGCGAGCAGGACGGCCACGGCGTGCAGTGGGTGGGAGACCACATCCGCCCGCGCGTGCGTGTGCCGGACAGTTGGCATTGGCCGGTTGGCGTCAGCCTCTCCAGCGAGGTTGGCTACCAGCGCACCGTCTACTCGCCCGATACCTGGACGTGGGAGCTGCGCCCCATCGTGGACAAGACCGTTGGACGCTGGTACTTCGCCGTCAACCCCGCGCTGGAACGCACATGGCACGGCCCCGATGTGGCACAGGGCATCGGCTTTGCGCCCGGCGCCAAGATCGGGTACGACTTCAGCAAGGTCGTCGGCGGCGGCTTGGAGTACTACGCCGACTACGGCAGCATCACCGCGCCCGACACGCTGCACAACCAGCAACAACAGATCTTCGCCGTCACCGACCTGAACGTCTCACCCAAATGGGAGATCAACATCGGCGTCGGCGTCGGCCCCACCGCTGGCACCGACCACCTCATCGTCAAAGGAATCCTCGGCCGCCACTTCGACTGGGGCCACCACTCCGCAGTGGATTGAACGCCGAGCATGCTCGACTAAGCCAGCTTCACCAGCAGCTCAGCAACTGTACGTCCCGACATAGGTTCGACCATCTGCGGCGCGATCTCCGCCAGCGGCTCCAGCACAAAGCGCCGATCCGCCATTGCAGGATGGGGCAGTGTCAGTTCGGTTGGGTCTTCGACGCTGCGCGCGCTCTGCAAAACCACATCGTCCATCAGCAACAGGTCGAGGTCGATGGTGCGTGGGCCTTTCGCCGGAGCGCTCGCCCGGTCGCGTCCCATGGCGCGCTCAATTGCCAGCAAAGCTCGCATCAGCTCCAGCGGCTCCAACTCCGTCTGCAGTAGCATCGCAGCATTCAAAAATCGCGGCTGGTCTGTGATGCCCACCGGCGAGGTGTCATAAAATGACGAGACCGCATGCACGGTGCCCAGCTTCGCCACGCGCTTCACTGCCTCGCGCAGGTTGGCCTCGCGATCGCCCCACGGCGAAGCCAGGTTCGAACCCAGCGCAATGGCGGCGATTCGGCTCACTGGTTTACCCACGCAAAAGCACTACGCATGGGCGGCAACCGGCTCCGCCATCTCACCCACTCCCACCGCAGCCGGGTCGACGACATCATCGTAGACATGCGCCAGCTCCCACGCGCTTCGGTCGCGCATCAACCGCTGCACCAGCGCGGTATGCATGGCGTGGCCCGCGCGCTCCGCAATCACCCGGCCCTGGATGCGCCGTCCGGCCAGCGCCAGGTCTCCGATCAGGTCCAGCACTTTGTGCCGCACAAACTCGTCGGCAAAGCGCAGCGGGCCGTTCTGCACTCCCTGCGTGGTGAGGATAATGACGCACTTCTCCGACGCGCCGCGGATCAGCCCCATATCGCGCAGCTTGGCCTCGTCCTCGCGGAAGCCGAAGGTCCGCGCCGGCGCTATCAGCCGCGCATAGTCGCCGCTCTCCAGATCGCCCTGGAAGCGCGCCGATCCGATGGGCTGAGGAAAGTCGATGCTGTAGTCGATGCCGTATCCAGTGCCGGGATAGACGCCGATAAACTTGCCGCCCTCGCGCACCTCTACCTCTTTCAGGATGCGCAGGTACTCGCGCCGCCGCCGCTGTTGCTTCAGCCCGACAGACTGGAACGCCTCCACATAGGGCAACGCGCTTCCATCCAGGATCGGCAGCTCCAGGTTGTCCACCTCTACGATCACGTTGTCCACGCCAAAGCCAATCAGCGCCGACAGCAGATGTTCCGTGGTGGAGATCAGCACCGAGCCGCGCATCAGGCTGGTGGCGTAGCTCACCTTGGCGACGTTTCGCCCCGTCGCGGGAATCTCGAAGCCGTCGAGGTCCGTCCGCCGGAAGACGATGCCCGATCCGGCTGGCGCGGGAACCAGACGCATGGAGACATCCGCGCCGCTGTGCAAGCCGATGCCGCCAAACTCGATCTCCGACCGGATGGTCTGCTCGGGATGTGCCTTCTGGGCCAAATCTATTGGACTCCCATCAACCTTATCGTTCAGATTACAACCGGCAAACTGTCTCCGAAGTGTGGCAAAATTACCACACCTGGCACAACTCGTTCAACGATTCTGTCGCGTCATCCATCAAGCGTTGTCATCCTGAGCGGAGTGAAGGATCCCCGCATTTTCTTATGACACCTCGCCCCTGCGGTACCATCCATACATTCCATGAACGATCGAAACCCACTCCTCGAAGCCGTGAACTCCCAGTCGGCCTGGCTCGCAACCACCCTGCGCGATCTCGTCCTGGTTGAGTCGCCCAGCGACAACAAGCCTGCCGTCGATGCTGCCGTGCGCCTCGTAGCCAGCTTGGCACAGTCCATCGGTGGACGCGTCAAGTTGCACCGGCAGAAGCACTTCGGAGATGTACTGGAACTCCGTTTTGGCCCCGCTCGCAGCTCGCGCAAGCCCGTTCTCCTGCTTGGCCATTTGGATACCGTCTGGCCGCTGGGCACCCTGCGCACCATGCCCTGGCGTATGAGCGACGGAAGGTTCTACGGCCCCGGCGTCCTCGACATGAAGTCCGGCGTTGTGATGGCGCTTGCAGCCATCCGTGCTCTGGTGCAGCTCGGCATCAGCCGTCCCATCACGCTTCTTCTAAATCCCGACGAGGAAGTTGGCAGCCCCGTCTCGCGGCCCATCACCGAGCGGCTCGCCTTGGCATCGCAGTGCGTTCTAGTGCTGGAGGCCGCGCAGGGCCTCGCCTGCAAGACCGCGCGCAAGGGTGTTGGCGACTATCATCTGCACGTCACCGGCGTCGCCTCGCACAGCGGCGTCGATTTCAGCAGCGGCCACTCGGCCATCCTCGAGCTTGCGCGCCTGCTGCAAACCATCGCCGGATTCACCGATCTGCGCCGCGGCATCACTGTCAATCCCGGCGTCATCTCCGGAGGCACGCGCTCCAACGTTGTCGCCGAGCACGCCTTCGCGGAGGTCGATGTACGCATCGCCCGAGCCAGCGACGCCGCCCGTGTCGACCGGCTCTTCCGCAGCTTGCGCTGCACCGACCCCGGCTGCAAGCTAGAGATTACCGGAGGCATCAACCGACCGCCGATGGAGCGCAAGCCCGGGACGGTGGCGCTCTACAAACAGGCCCGAAAGCTGGCCGCAGAGCTTGGCTTCCAACTCGACGAAGCCTCAACCGGTGGCGGCTCCGATGGCAACTTTACCGCAGCACTCGGCGTTCCCACACTGGATGGTCTCGGCGCAGTCGGCGAAGGCGCACATGCCGCCCAGGAATCCATCGTCATCGAGCATCTGGTCCCCCGCACCGCGCTGCTGGCGGCATTACTGGCTGATCTATAGATCGGCGGCGATTTAGTGTAGCTTGCGAAGTCGCCCACCTCACGCGGCTTGCTGCATCCAGCGCTCGCGCAGAAGGCCATAGGCCTGGTTGATGGCGATCATCTGGTCGTTGGCCCGGCGGCGCGCATCTTCGCTGCGGTGCTGCATGCGGTCGGGATGCCACTGCCCGGCCTTGCGCCGGTACGCCGTCTTGATCTGCGCCCATGTGCTGTCCGCGGCAACTCCCAGCAGCCGGCAGGCGAGCGGCATCGACATCGTCTCGCCCGCCGTCCACTGGCAGTCCTCGACTGCGACAAACGGCTCCCAATCCTGCGCACCGTCTTCTACGCGTGAGGCAAGCTCTTCGTCACGCCATAGCGGCCACCCTGCATTTGCTTCGTTTGCAGCCGCGTCGTTTTTTGTGGCGGCAGAATCATCTGTCCACCACGCCACCTGCTGCACATAAGCCTGCGCGCCCAGGTTGTCGAACTCGCCGAACGCGACGCCCGTAGAAACAAACTCCTCCTGCTGCCGCCGTCTGCGCCGCAAATTCTCCGCCGCGGTAGCCGCGCCCAGCGTCCAGCTCTCTTCGAAGAAGAGCGGGTCGGGCTGAGCATCCGCGCCCATCATCCGCTGAATCTCCTCGGCCAGCGGCCACGCCTGCCCATCTCGGTTCGGCTCAACCGTTGGGCTGCTGTCGAGCACCGTCTGCCAGAAGCCGCGCCCGTCGTATGCCTGGCCAAACATCCTTGCCTCCGCGCGCAGGTCCGCGACACCGCGCCGGTCGCCCGACGGTGGCCGCTGTGCCTGCCTGTGCCGCTGTACTTTGCTTATCGGCAGATCGAAGTTTTTTTCGCGCCCCCATGCAAGATGAAATGCGAGCCTGCGGGCAAGGTCTGCGATGCGTGCCTGAGCTACAATGAGAAGGGCTGCACTCCGCGGCTAAGTCCATCCGATTTATAAGAATCAGGGGTTTAACCTATGTCGATTCCCGCCACGCAGATGCGCCCGGGCATGCTCATCAAGCACAACGATCAGCTTCACCTTGTCTTCTCGGTGGAGCACCGCACCCCCGGCAACCTGCGCGCCTTCATCCAGGCCAAGCTCAAGAACATCCGCACCGGCGCCATGTTCGTGGAGCGCTTCCGTTCCCCCGACCCCATCGACCGCGTCAAGGTGGACGAGATCAAGATGGAGTACCTGTACAACGATGGAGACGACTTCTACTTCATGGACGAGAGCTTCGAGCAGACCGTGCTGAAGCGCGACACCCTGGGCGACGCCGTCGAATACCTAACGCCCAACCTCTCCATCAGTGTCAGTTTTCACGATGGCAAGGCCGTCGGCATCGAGCTGCCCACCTTCGTCGAGATGACCGTCGTCAAGACCGAGCCCGGCATCAAGTCCGCCACCGCGTCGTCGGTCACCAAGCCGGCGGAGATGGAGACCGGCCTCGTTGTGCAGGTGCCGCCCTTCATCAACGAGGGCGAAAAGGTCCGCGTCGATACTGCCGAAGGCGCGTACATGAGCAGGGCGTAGACAAGCGGCCGCAGGCAATTACTATGGTCCAGCATTTTCTAGTCAAAGGCCGGGTGCAGGGCGTGGGTTTTCGCTGGTTCGTGCAGAGCGAGGCGGCCCGCATCGGACTGCGCGGCTGGGTGCGCAACACCGACGACGGCCACGTCGAAGTGCTTGCCGCCGGCACGCCCGACCAGTTGGAGGACCTTGTACTGGCACTGGGTCGTGGCACCCGCGGCAGCCGTGTCGACAACATCGAAAGCCATCCCCTGGCCGACAGCGAGGGCGACGAGCTGCAAGCATTCCAGATTGAAGGAGCATGGTAATGAGCGTTACGAACCCGTCTTTGCCCTCGAAGAACCAGATCGATTGTGAGCCGCTGAAGAAGCTGATCCGCACCGTGCCAGACTTCCCCAAGCCCGGCATCCTCTTCTACGACATCACCACGCTGCTGAAGGACAAGGCCGGCTTCGCGCAGCTCATCGACGCGCTGGCGCAGCACTACATCGGGCAGAAGGTCGACCTGGTCCTGGGCATCGAGGCGCGCGGATTCATCTTCGGCCCAGCGCTGGCCTACCGGCTGAACGCCGGCTTCGTCCCCGTGCGCAAGCCCAAGAAGCTGCCCGCGCCAACCGCCCGCGTCAGCTACGACCTGGAGTACGGGACGGATTCGCTGGAGATCCACCTCGACGCCATCCTGCCCGGCCAGCGCGTCGTTGTGGTCGACGACCTGCTCGCCACTGGCGGCACCATGCAGGCGACGGTGCAGCTTGTGAAGCAGCTTGGCGGAGAGATCGCCGGCCTGGCCTTCGCCGTCGAGCTCGACTTCCTCAAAGGGCGCGCCAAGTTCCCCGAGTACGACGTCTTCAGCCTGCTGCACTACGACGAGTGATCACGCTTTGAGGCCTATTGACTTGGAAATTACATCTGCGGCCAGCTCAACACCTATCTTTTCTGCAACTCGTAGCGCTTCTTTTCCAAGCTTGGAAAGAGTCTCCAAGACGCCTCCTCCGTCCCGTTTCTCGGCATAATCTTCTGCCTCGGCAACAATCCCTAACTGCTTGTGATCGTCGCGGGTGGCTGCTGAGGACTGTAGCTCCAATCGCAGCCTTTCCAATTGCGAAGTTAGAACATCCATATCGATAGAGCTGCAGATGTCTTGCCATTGCTGTGCGTAATAATTGATAGTTCCACTCGCATTGCGACCGATCGCCGCCGCTTGTCCGTAATTATTGATCTGATCGCCCTGAACCACTGTAGGTTGGGAGGATGGCTCCGGCTTGGCTGAAAGATGCTTGCGGCCTTCGCCCGTAATTCTCACTAATGCCATATCACGCAGTTCATTCTTATAGCCGGAGCGAATGTGCGGGCCTTCGATTAGGTGGTCTATCAAGAGCGCATCAAGCGCGATCAAAAGCGCCTCGTCGCTCGGTTCTGGAGTTAGTTCATGCTTTAACTCCGTCATGCTGAGTTGAGCGGGGAAAACCCTTGAAACTTCTTCAAGCACTCTGTTTGCGAGTTTAGGATCGTAGTTTGCTTTCAAATGTTCCTCTGTCTCTGGCAGCGATTCAATTTGCTTAATAGCGCATTGTAAGACTACCGTCTGCCAGCCTCCGGGTATCTGAAAATATCCCCAACGCCAGTTCTCCGGTGCTTCTACGACTGTGAATCCATGACGTTGTAGCTTCTCACAACTTGGGATCAGTTTCGGATCAAGCGGGCCAGTGTAGCGTGTGAAGCACGCATCTTTCACGGAAGAGCAGGCGCGAAACGATACACTTTGAAGCATCCCGCCGTGATACCCGGGATAAGGCTCGGGCTTGATCTTCTCAACAGAAACGGCAATCAATACCGGCTTTTCAGGATTAGCCCTCATATCTTAATTAAAGCAGATTTGTACTACGGCGGGATCCGACTGACCCAGCCCCCCTCTACCTTCTAGTTTCACGAACTCACTCTACACTTGCCCCCATCATTCCCTGGTATGCAATCCCGATCAGGATGGGTACAATTTGAGAGTTTCAACGCCGGACAGGCCCCCCGTTTTAGAAAATACCCTGGTGATTCAACCGGCCATTCAGCATGGCCGATGCACGTAGGCCCCTGCTGTAGCACTGCGTCCAATCGTCTGCCTGGGAGAAGGAAATGAAATTCAAGTCAACCCCGAAACTTTCGGCCAGTGGAATACTGTCCGCCGTCACTTTATTTCTCTTCGCCGCCGCTGCTGGTATTGCGCAAACGCCGCGGCCCGCTGCACCAGCCCGGTCTGCCGCTGCATCTTCCGCGAGGCCAGCCGTCGCCGCACCAGCTACGCCCGCCAAGCCCGCGCCCAGAGTGAATAACAGCTTCCGTCCGCGTGGCCGCCATCTGATCTATGTTGCGTTGCCCGGTTCGCTGGAGCGCGCGGGCTGGCTCAACGGCGTTGGCCTGGTGGTGCTGGACGCCGACGACAATTATCGCTTCGTCAAGCGCATTCCCACCTGGGAGTACGCCGGCAGCATGAGCCCGGAGCAGGTCTCCGGAATGGCCGCCAGCCCGGTCACCAACCTCATCTACGTGGCGGCGCGCGGACGCCTGGGCGCCATCGACATGGGCACCGACAAGATGGTGTGGTCCGTCACGCTGGACGGAAAATGCTGCGAGCGTCCCCAGGTGACGCCCGACGGAAAAATTGTCGTAGTGGGCGGCGACCTGCAGGACTATTGGTACGAAGTGGACGCCAAAACCGGCAAGCTGATTGGCAAGCTGGATGCTCCGGAGAGCCCGAACTCGCACAACCTGAACCTGAGCGCCGACGGCAAGACGGCCTTCATGTCGCCCAACAACAAGGTGATGACCATCTCCGATGTGGCCACGCGCAAGGTCATCAAGACCATCCGCTTCCCGGACAACATTCGCGTCTTTGTGCTGAACAAGGACTCCAGCAAAATCTACGCCAACAACAACAACTTCCTCGGCTTCCTCATTGCCAACGTCGCCACCGGGCAGGTCGTCAAAAAGGTCGAAGTCACCAGCGAGGACTGGAAGTCGAAGTGGAATGTGACCCCCACACCGCGCATTCCCCATGGCTGCCCAAGCCATGGCATCGCGTTGACGCCGGATGAAAAGGAGATATGGCTGGCCGACGGCATCTTCAAAAAGATCCACATCTTCTCCAATACGGACGACCCGAAGGAGATCGACACTATCGACACGCCGGAGGGCACCTACTGGCTCACCTTCGGCCTGGACGGAAAGCTGGCCTACTCGTCCTCGGGCGACGTCATCGATGTGAAGACGCACAAGATCGTGGGCCAGATGAAGGATGAGTTCGGCCATACCATGTTCAGCGAAAAGTTGCTGGACATCACCTTCGACAATGGCCACGCGCAACGTGTGTCCAACCAGTTCGCCAATAGCTTCGGCGACTACCTGACGGCGGAGCAACTGGGCGTTGGGCCGCATGTTACGCCCATGCCGGGCAGCGCGCCGATTACACTGACTGGCGTAACCGTCGCTAACAAAAAATGAAGAGTTGGGCGATTCCCTTGTGCGCTGGGCTGCTGGTGCCAGCCCTGTTTGCCGCTGCATGGGCCGCGGGCGCGCCGCAACCTTCTGTCCAGTCACGGGAAGCGCGCGAGGCCAAAGCGGTGGTAAAAGTGTGCGCTACATGCCACGATATGCAGATGGTGATGGACACGCCGCGCAGCTTCGACGCATGGCAGGGCACTATGCAGAAGATGGTGGACCTGGGCGCGAAGGGCACCGACCAGCAGTACGACGACATCATGGATTTTCTGCATCGCACCATGACCACCATCGACGTAAACTCCGCCGAAACGGACGAACTGGTGATCGTTCTGGATGTTTCGCAAGCAACGGCACAGGCGATCGTTGCGCGGCGAGAGATTAAAAAATTCACTGGCCTGGCCGATCTCAAAACAGTCCCCGGCATCGATGCGGCAACCGTCGATTCCAAGGCGCGGCTGATATTCTTTAATTGAACCGATTTAAAGTTTCGCTGGGTACTATTGTTCCCTTGGCGTGAGAATAATCCCGCCCGCAACCCATCACGTTCTGCAACGAAAGGAATCCGCACAATGAAGTCGCATGGATACGCCGCGCACGATAATATATCCCCCCTGGTCCCCTACAGTTTTGAGCGCCGCGATCCCGGCCCGCGCGATGTTGTCGTCGAGATTGCCTACTGCGGCATCTGCCACTCCGACATCCACCAGGTGCGCAACGAGTGGGGCGGATCGATGTATCCCATGGTGCCCGGGCATGAGATCGTTGGCCGTGTAACGGCGGTGGGCGCGGAGGTCACGCGCTTCAAGCCGGGCGACCTTGCCGGCGTCGGCGTGCTGGTCGATTCCTGCCGTGTCTGCGCGAACTGCAAGGCGGACCTGGAGAACTACTGCGTGAAGCAGTTTGTCGGCACCTACAACGCCAAGGGCTACGACGGCGCCATCACATACGGCGGCTACTCCAACAACATCGTCTGCGACATGCGCTATGTACATACGATCTCGCCGAAGTTTAGCGTCAAGCTGGCCGGCGTCGCACCGCTGCTCTGCGCCGGCATCACCACCTACTCGCCGCTGCGTCATTGGGGCGCGGGCCCAGGCAAAAAAGTTGGCGTGGTCGGGCTCGGCGGACTGGGTCACATGGGACTCAAGTTTGCGCACAGCTTCGGCGCGCACGTCGTGCAGTTCACTACTAGTGAGAGTAAGATCGCCGACGCCAAGCGTCTCGGCGCGGACGAGGTCGTCATCTCGAAGGACGCCGACGCCATGGCCAAGCACGCGGCCAGCTTCGATTTTATTTTGGATTGCGTGTCGGCCCCGCACGACCTCAATGAGTACTTGAAGCTGTTGAAGTTGAACGGGACGCTGTGCCTTGTCGGTTTGTCGGAAGAGCAGCTTCCCGTTGCGCCGTTTTCGCTCACAGGATTCCGCGTCGCGCTGGCTGGATCGAACATCGGCGGCATGAAGGAGACGCAGGAGATGCTGGACTACTGCGCCGACCACGGCATCGTCTCCGACATCGAACTCGTATCCATCGACAAGCTCAGCGAGGCCTACGACCGCGTTGTGAAGAGCGATGTGAAGTACCGCTTCGTCATCGATATGGCATCACTGAAGGGTTAGAGCTGGGTCTATGCCGCACCGCTGGACTTCCGGTGCCGGGGTGCGCCATGTAATTACTAGTTCTGTGAAGGCCGTTCGATCGCATCCACCACGATTGCATCCACCGGTCCCTTTGCCGGCTTCAGCTTCAGCCCCATCTGCTCTTCCAGCGCGGTAAAAATCGAGGGCCTCGGATCGGATGCGTCCGCGCCCTCCGGCGCCCACTCCAGCGTGATGTCGAACGCGCCCGCGAGGCCTGTCTGGTTCACCACGGTTCGTCCCACTGTGCTCGACAGGTTCATCGCCAGGCTGTCGATCGAAATCCCACGCGCTGTAAACTTTCCACTGGAGGAAGAGCTTTCGCCTGTCTCGCTCACCGACTTCTTCAGCTTGCCTGCGTCGGCCACCGTCAGCACATAGATCGGAAGCTCCTTGGTGGTGCGGTGAACCTTCAGTGCAAAGCGGTCCGCCAGCAGCGCCTGTAGCATCTTCTGTCTCTGCTGCCACTGCTGTTGCGGTGGGAGCTTGGCCAGCGCCGCGACGGTATCCCCATCCATCTTCGCCTCGATTGCGAACGCTTCACGTCCGGCCCACGAGGGCAGTCCAACGATCTGGTCGGGTGTGTGGACGTCGTAGGCGCTCATGATCAAGCCAATCGGCTGTGTGATGGTCGAGAAGCCGTCCAGCGTGTTCTTCCAGTAGGACTGCACCCCCTCGGACTTGTCGGG
>CAWERM010000223.1:0-3857 GCA_963810995.1 uncultured Acidobacteriaceae bacterium
CATTTGGCTCGTTAAGCAACGATCCAATTGGCGTGTTTAGATTCATCGTCATTATGTGTGGAACAATATATTCCAGCATCATCTTCCTTTTTTTGAATTGGCTGCTACACGCGCTCTCAAAGCATAGGCGAATGGCCGCTGGAGCAAGAGTGCCTCTATGACCCACCTGACCGACTTCGAACTTTTCCTGCTGCTGAGCGTACTCAAGGTCGCAGTGGTGCTAGTGGTCACACTGCTTGGCGTGGCATATACCGTACTGCTGGAGCGCAAGCTGCTGGCCCGCATGCAGAACCGCTGGGGCCCTAGCCGCGTCGGTCCCTTCGGTCTGCTGCAGCCGCTGGTGGACGGGGCCAAGAGCTTCCTGAAGGAAGATATGAATCCGCTCGCGGTAGAGCGCACACTGTTCATTCTCGCACCCATCATTGCGCTGGGCTGTGCGCTCATCTCCATGTCCGTGGTGCCGTTCGGCGCAGTCACACGGGTTAATGGCGTGGATATGTTCCTGATCGCCAACGTAAACATCGGCCTGCTGGTTGTCCTTGGTGTAACGTCGATCGGCGTCTACGGCATCACGCTCTCTGGCTGGTCATCGAACAATAAATACTCCCTACTCGGCTCGTTGCGTTCCACCGCGCAGGTCATCAGCTACGAACTTGCGCTGGGCCTCTCGCTCGTCGGCGTGGTGCTGCGCGCACAGTCGCTCAACCTGCGCGTCATTGTCGACAGCCAAGCGGCCCACGGCATACTTTCCTGGAACATCTTTGGCGGTTTTCAGTTTGTCGCCTTCTTTATCTACCTGATGGCAGCCTTTGCCGAAACCAACCGCGCCCCCTTCGACCTGCCCGAAGCGGAGAATGAACTGGTCGCCGGCTATCATACTGAGTACAGCTCCATGAAATTCGCCATGTTCTTCATGGCCGAGTACGCCAACATGATCACGGTAAGCTGTGTCGCCACGCTGCTGTTTCTGGGTGGATCGACCAGCGTCTTCGGACACCTCTTCGACGGCTTCCTCAACACGCCGGTCGCGAATGCCATCTTTCCGGTTTGCTGGTTCGTGGCCAAGGTCTTTGCATTTCTCGCTCTCTACATCTGGGTGCGCGGCACGCTGCCGCGCTTCCGTTACGACCAGTTGATGGGCTTCGGCTGGAAGTTTCTGCTGCCGCTCGCCATGGCCAACATTATCGTCACCAGCTTTATTCTTGCGGTGCGGGGCTAGCCCTGCGCTGCTTTACAATCAGTAGTACCGCAGCAATTGATTGCTTCATTTAGAAATCCTTTCTTCGCGCCTTTCAGAAGGATTGACGGAACGTCATGCAACTGGCACTCTTCATCGTATTCGGCGCACTGGCTCTGGGTGGGGCATTGAACCTGCTCCTACAGTGCCACCCTATCCACAGCGCGCTCTCGCTGGTGGTGGTGATGATGTCGTTGGCCGTTCTCTACTGGTCGGTAGGCGCGGAGTTTCTGGCAGCCGCGCAGGTCATCGTTTACTCCGGCGCCATCATGGTGCTCTTCGTCTTCGTCATCATGCTGCTGAACGCAGGCGAAGAGGAACGCACGCAAGGCAGCCGCGCGGCATACACAGTGGGCTTCCCCGGTGCGACGGCCATCTTCTGCCTGTTCAGC
Organism: uncultured Acidobacteriaceae bacterium; assembly: GCA_963810995.1. Taxonomy (GTDB): domain Bacteria; phylum Acidobacteriota; class Terriglobia; order Terriglobales; family Acidobacteriaceae; genus Edaphobacter. The sequence continues at coordinate 1,630 of CAWERM010000223.1, forward strand.
TTTGTTTTTCTGTCGGAACGCAATGCGATGAAAGCCTCCGACATCGGCGGTGACCTGAGTAACGCCGTGGATAACATTGCCCAGGTCAGCACAATGCTGTTCACCCGGCAACTGCTTCCCTTCGAGGTGACCTCGGTGCTGATCCTGGTGGCCATTCTGGGCGCGGTTGTGCTGGCGCGGAGGGAGCAATAGCCATGCATACGGGCTCGGGCGTGCCTTACGTTGCGATTATTGGCGGATCCATGGCAGCCTTATGCTGCTCGCTCGTTGTGATTTTTATCGTGAAAAAGCAGGGGGGACATAAGTAATGGTGCCCACCGCGTACTACCTCGTCCTCGCCGCGATGCTCTTCTCCATCGGAATCGCCGCTTTCCTGATCAAGCGCAACGTGATTACCATCTTCATCTCCATCGAGCTGATGCTTAACGCCGTTAACCTGACCTTTGTTGCCTTCGCCCACATGTGGCACCAGGTGAGCGGACAAATCTTCGTCTTCTTTGTGATGGTGGTTGCCGCCGCAGAGGCAGCAGTCGGGCTTGCCATTATTCTCTCCATCTTCCGTACCCGCCAGACGCTGAACGTCGACGAGATCGATCTGATGAAATCATGAACCCCATGCCCTGGAGCTATCTCTGGTTCATTCCGCTGCTTCCCTTCGTCGGCTTCCTGATCAACGGGACGCTGGGTCGAAGGCTGCCGCGTGTCGTCGTCAGCACCGTGGCTCTGCTGTTTACTGCGCTGCCCGCTGCGCTCGTCGCGTGGCTGTGGAAGACGATGTGTGCTACGGGCGCGCCGAGTTCCGTCGAATCGACCATACAACCTTCTGGATTTGACTGGATCAACATTACCGGCCTGCACGTCGACTTCGCATTCACCGTCGATCACCTTACCCTGATTATGCTGGCCGTCGTTACTGGCGTTGGCTTTATCATTCACGTCTATTCCGTCGGATACATGGCGCACGAGGAGGGCTACTGGCGCTTCTTCGCCTACCTCAACCTCTTTATGTTTTTCATGTCGGTGCTGGTGCTTGCGGCAAACTTCCTTCTTCTCTTCGTCGGCTGGGAGGGTGTAGGCCTGGCATCGTACCTGCTCATCGGCTTCTACTTCAAGAAGACCTCTGCCGCCAACGCAGGCAAAAAAGCATTTATCGTCAACCGCATCGGCGACTTTGGATTTCTACTGGCGATGTTCCTCCTGATTGCGCACTTCGGTAGCCTGAGTTTCAAGGAGGTCTTCGCCACCATGGCGCAGCATCCGGAGTGGCAACAGCAGGGCGCACACTTTCTCCCCGCCATTGCACTGCTGTTATTGCTGGGCGCGGCGGGCAAGTCCGCGCAGATTCCGCTCTACATCTGGCTGCCCGACGCGATGGAGGGTCCCACGCCGGTCTCTGCGCTGATCCACGCTGCCACCATGGTGACGGCCGGAGTCTACATGGTGGCGCGCTGCCACCCCCTGTTCGACAGCTCGCCGCTGGCGCTGACCGTGGTTGCGGTGATGGGTGCGGCCACCGCAATCTTTGCGGCGTCCATCGGCATGGTGCAACACGACATCAAGCGCGTTCTGGCCTACTCCACCATCTCGCAGCTTGGATATATGTTTCTTGCTTGCGGAGTGGGGGCTTACACAGCCGGCATCTTTCACCTGTTGACCCACGCATTCTTCAAAGCGCTGCTCTTCCTGGCAGCGGGATCGCTGATCCACGCCCTTCATGGCGAGCAGAACATGCGCAATATGGGTGGCCTGCGCACTCGTACGCCGATCACTTTTTGGACCATGAGCGCAGGTGTTTTTGCCATTGCGGGCATTCCGCCGTTCGCGGGATTCTTCTCCAAGGACGAGATCCTGTACCGCACATTTACGTCGTCCAACCCGCTGCACATCGTTTTATGGCTGATTGGTCTGCTCACCGCAGGCATGACTTCGTTCTACATGTTCCGCCTCTGGTTCAAGGCATTCTTCGGCGAGCCGCGAACGCGGCAGAACGACACCGAAGTGCATCACGGCGCACATGCTGTCCATGAGTCGCCGTGGATCATGCTGCTGCCGCTCTGCGTTCTGGCGCTACTGTCAGTGATCGGTGGATGGGTGGGCATCCCCGCCTTGCTGGGCGGCAATAACAGAATCGAGCACTTCCTCGATCCCGTATTCGCAAACGGCATCGCCAGCGAAGCGATCACCAACGGCTCACCGCCCTTCAAACCGGTCGCGATCATTTCTCGTTT
>CAWERM010000224.1:0-3297 GCA_963810995.1 uncultured Acidobacteriaceae bacterium
TGCCCATCCAGACCGCTGGGACATCGCCCACGGCGTGATGTACACCGTCCATGCCACGCTGCTGCGCGACGGTAAGGCAGTCGACGACGAGGCAGTTCCCTTCGGAATACGCGAGTATCACTTCGATCCCAACAATGGGTTCTTCCTCAATGGAGTCCACCATAAAGTGCTGGGTGTTGCCATCCACACTGACGGCGGCGCAATGGGCACAGCCGTGCCGCTGGCAGTATGGGAGCGGCGGCTGATCGCGTTGCGCAAGATCGGGGTAAACGCCATCCGCACCGCGCACAACCCACCCGCGCCGGAGTTTCTGGACCTGGCCGACCGCATGGGATTCCTGGTAATGGACGAGATGTTCGACTGCTGGACCGTCGCCAAGAACACGTATGACTATCACCTGTATTTCATGGACTGGTATGTGCGCGATACTACCGACAATGTGATGCGCGATCGCAACCATCCCAGCGTCATTCTGTGGTCGGCGGGCAACGAGATCCACGATACGCCGCGTCCGGAGGTTGCCATACCGATCCTGAAGACACTGGTGGCTACCTTCCACAAGAACGATCCAACGCGGCCGGTGACGCAGGCGCTCTTCCGTCCCAACGCGAGCCATGACTACGAGGATGGACTGGCGGACCTGCTGGATGTTGTTGGGCAGAACTACCGCCCAGGGGAGATCATTGCGGCGCATGCGCAGAAACCCACGCGCGCTGTGATTGGCACGGAGAATGGGCATAACCGCGACGAGTGGGTCTCCATGCGCGACCACCCGGAGTACTCCGGCCAGTTCCTGTGGAGTGGCATCGACTACCTGGGCGAATCGCGCACCTGGCCGGTGATTGGATCCGGGTCGGGACTTCTTTCTTCGACGGGCGCGCCGCATAAAGACGCATGGGAGCGGCAGAGCTGGTGGTCCACCACTCCCATGGTCGCCATCATGAGGCGCACCGCAGCGGAGCGTCCTGCCTCCATCGATCCCGGCTACGCTAACGCGACGAGCATCGATCAATCCGCCGCGCCTGTAGCTCCTCGTCCAGCCGGTGGTCGCGGTGCCGCTGTAGCCGGTGGCCGCGGCGCAGGTGCAGCAGGTGGCCGTGGAGCCGGTGCCGCTGCTGGTGCTGCGCCAGCCGGTGCCGCAGCAGGTGCCCCAGAGCCGCTTATGGCCGATTGGACTCCGCAGAACCTCGGTCCGCATACCGAGAACGTCGAGGTCTACACCAACGCCGAACAGGTGGAGCTCTTCCTGAATGGCAAGTCGCTGGGCACTCAGAAGCTGCATACCGATGCCAGCGCCATCTCCTTCCAGGTTCCGTTCGAGCCGGGGACGCTGAAGGCGGTTGCAACCAGCGGCGGCAAGGTAGTTGCCAGCGAGGAGTTGAAGACGGCAGGCAAGCCGGCGCGCATCGAATTTACCGCCGACTCGCCGGAGAAGCCTCTGACGCCTGACTGGAACAACGTCCGCTACGTTACCGCGACACTAGTGGATGAGAATGGAACGCGGATTCCCGACTCCAGGACGGAGGTCCACTTCGAGACCAACGGCCCAGGTTCGGTCATCGCCGTGGACAGCGGCAACATGGCAAACCATGAGTCGTTCCAGGCCACCGAACGCCAACTGTACGACGGCACCGCGGTCGCCATCCTGCGCGCCACCGGCACGTCAGGCCCCATCAAAGTGACGGTCAGCGCGGAAGGCGTTCCAAATGCAACCCTGACCCTGACCACGGCGCCGGTCGATAAGGAAGATCCGGCGATCGCCAAGACATCTGCGACCGGACGAGGCTTCTAGGACGGAAGCAATAGCGCGACAAAACGACCTGACTACTGCGCTGCAGCTGGTGTTGCCGTTGCGGCGGGGCTGGACTGTGCGGCGGGGGTGACGCGCGGGTAGTATCCGCTGCGCGTGCGCACACTGAGCTTGCCCGTATTCTTGTCCTTTGCCTCGACGCGTACTACCCGGTAGCCGCCGAGTTCGGGCGGCTTGGTGGAGTGGTAGGCGATGGTGTACTGGGTGCGGATGTCGTTGGCCACCTCTTTGGTGATGGCATCCACTTCTTTCAAGGATTTGGGGAAGTAGGCGACGCCTCCGGTCTGTTCGGAGAGGGTCTCCAGCACGCGGCGGGCGAGGCGCGACTCGCTCTTGGAGGTGTCGTCACCGAAGAGCAAGCCGATGCAGTAGACGACCGGACCGTCGAAGTCCTGGATGCGGCGGATGGCCTGCTCCAGCGTGGCACTGGATGCGTTGTCTTCTCCGTCGGTGATGACCAGCAGAACCTGCTTGGGATGCTTGGCATTCTTGGAGAGGTAGTCGGCGGAGGCAACCAGCGCATCGTAGATGGCCGTGCCGCCGGAGGATTTGATGTAGCTGAGGCCCTGCTGTAGCTTGTCGATGCTGTTGGTGAAGTCCTGGTCGATGAAGGCCTCCCAGGAGAAGTCGACCAGGAAGGCCTCGTCCTCCGGGTTGGAGAGCTTGACTAGGTCGAGCGAGGCCGCATCGACGGCGGGGCGCTTGTAGTACATGGAGCCGGAGCTGTCGATCAGGATGCCCAGCGAGACGGGCAGGTCCTCGTGGCGGAAGCTGGTAATAGTCTGCGGGACGTTGTCCTCGAAGACGCGGAAGGCGTCCTTGTCGAGTGACTGCACGCTGCGGCCGGAGCCGTCCACAACGGCGACGTTGAGGCGGACCTCGTAGGCGTTTGTGCGTAGGGTGTACTGTCCGGTTGCGCCGCGATCGATGGGGCTGAGGGGAGTTCCCGGCTGGCTGTCGGCGGGTTGCGGTGCTTGCACGGACGGGCGCGGGCGCAACGCCGAGCGAAGACGGGCCGTAGCTGCGGCGGGCTGCGCGGCAGCCGGCTGGCCGAGCGCAGTGGTAGCGCAGAAGGTCAGCGACAGAAGCGCTGCGGCGAAGAATCCCTTGAGGCCGTACTGGAAGCATGTTTTCTCTATTGCGAAGGCGCATAGTATCCATCGCGAAAGTGCACGGTCAGTATCGGAAGTCCCGGCGGAGGCGTGAGCTTCACCTTGAGTTTACGCCAGCTTCCGTCGCGCTTCACCTCGCTGGGGGTATAGCCGAGAACATATTGGTTGCGCAGCTCGGCGGAGATGCGGGTTGCGATGTCCTCCAGGCCGGCAGTATCGCTGCCGACGTTGAAGAGCCGGCCCCCGGTCATCTCGCATATCTCCTTCAGCAGTTCCGGCCCCATCTGTTCCTCCGTGCTGGGGGCGTAGTTGTCGAAGATGCCGATGGCGTAACCTGAACTCCGCTCTCGCGCACCACGCGCTCCAGTTCGCTCT
>CAWERM010000225.1:0-30838 GCA_963810995.1 uncultured Acidobacteriaceae bacterium
ACGACATCTACACCACGGGCGCAACAGCTCGCGAGTGTTCGCGCGTGTTGCGCAAAGCCGGGGCAAGTAAGGTTTAGGTAGCCACACTGGCCCGTCCACGGACTCCGCAGGTTGCCCTGTGGGACGACACAAGGCTGTACGCTCCACAGGGATTCGGATAAAGGCACAAGTACAAGAGGCCATTCACGATAAACGACATCGGTGGCAGCAGATTCGGATGAGATCGGAAGCGGAGGAATTGAGCAATGCAAGCGTCGCAGAGTTCGTCGAAGATGCGGAAGCAGCGGATCAGCACAGCCGGCACGCGAGCGGCCACAGCTCGCCGCGGCTGACCACGGAGCTGGATGTCCGCATCGGCGTCTTTCGCCAGCCGGCGATGCAGACGCCGGTGCTGGTGTTGAACGCGTCCTACGAACCAATCAACATCTGCGGCGCGCGGCGCGCGCTGGTGCTGGTGCTGAAAGGAGTTGCGCGCACCGAGGAGGAGCAGGGCGCGGTGCTGCACGCGGCGCGCATGAAGGTGGCGATGCCCAGCGTGATCCGGCTGCTGGAGTACCGCAGAATTCCCCACCAGACGCGCGCACTCTCGCGCAAGAACATCCTGCTGCGCGACCGCAACGCGTGCCAGTACTGCGGGATCGTACTGACCGCAGGCGAACTGACGCTGGACCATGTGGTGCCGCGTTCGCGTGGAGGGCTGTCAACGTGGGAAAACCTGGTCGCCTGTTGCCACGAGTGCAATCGGCGCAAGGGAAATCAACTGCTGCACGAGTTGACCGAGATGAAGCTGCAACGCGAGCCGCGCCCCTTCAGTTTGCATACTTCGCGCCATATCATGCGCATGATCGGATCGGCGGACCCAAGCTGGCGGCGCTATCTCTACTTTGAATCCGAACCGGAACTACAGTTCGTCGCGTGAAGCGCGCCCATCCGCTTCACTGTATAGGAGCGGTTGGAGCTGGTGGTTGACTGCTGTTCGGCTGTTGCTTCTGGCCCCCAGAGTCCTTGTTATTGGTGATGTCCTGACCGTTGAAGATGATTCGGCTGGTGGAGCGGAACCGCTTATAGTCGGTATAGCGCACGGTGGAACGAATGTGAACGTCCTCGCTGAGCGCGCCATTCTGCGCGGCGAAGTGCAGGATTCCCTCGGCCTTGGTGTAGGTGGGGAACCAGTACTTGCCGTCCACCTGTTCGTAGTAGGTAGTAAAGGGCGGTTGCAGGTCTTCGTGTCCGGGGCGCGTGTCTTGCGGAACGGTCTTGCCGTTGATCAGGACGATCTGTAGGTCCTGTTGGTCCACCCAGACCTTGCCCTGGAAGTAGTGTTGCTTCTTCTCAATGACCTTGGGGCCGGCCTCGAAGACGTAGGTGTCGATCTCATCGACCTTCTGGCGTCCAACGTACTTCACGTCGTAGTGGGGCAAGTCGTCGGTGGTGAGGATGAAGGGCAGGCGATGCTCAATCTCGTCGAAATCGGTGGGACTCATCGTGATGCGCTCGAGTGTGTTCTGAGGAGCGAAGACGACATGCTCTTCGCGCTTGCCCTCAGGTGTGAATGTGATGTCGGTGATCTGTTGGTACTCTCCATCCACCTTGCCGCTGTCGTTGTCTACTGTGTCTACCTTGACCGTCTGGTGGAAGGTGTAGTCGTTGCGCGCCTGGGCGAACTCGCTCTCGCGCGAGGCAAACTTCTTCACGATCTCGTCTACGCTGATCCCGGTAGGCGGCGCGGGGTCGAGCTTACCGAAGCCGGAGGCTTCCTGCGCGGCGGCGGGATGCAGCCACACCGCCAGAGCAAGGGTGAGCATTGCGGCGGACGCTTTGGCAAACAGATTCATCGGTGCGGAACTCCGTCTTCCTGTTGCGGGTAAACCACTCCTGCACCATGTTAGACGCAGATCGTTCGATTGGATATTCATCTCCCGCGATTCTGGCTTCACAGGCTGCGGATACTTCCACTTCCCGGCCGTCATTCTGGCGCAGCCAGAATCTCCGTAGTTGCCTTTGCTCTTCTGTTTGTCATTCCCGAAGGAAATCTGCTTCTGTCTTTGTCCTTGACGGGTGCCCCAGGTCTCGCTTTTGAGACCTGGGGGCTTTGTCGTTGCCCGTATTTGTTTGTCATTCTGAGCGTAGCGAAGAATCCCCGCATTGGCTCTTGCCCTTGCTTCTGTCCCTTGGAGGGAGCAGGGGGCTTCAGCCCCTGAATAAAGCCACTGGATTCAGAGGGCTTTAGCCCAGGGCCATCAGCAAAATACGACAAGACAGCGCCGGTTGGATGTAGACTGGCGCGATGAAGATTCTTGGGCTGAAGTCGGTGCTGGTTGGGGTGGTTTGGTCCGGAGTTTGGGCTGGATTGGGTATGGTTGCGGCGGGACAGGGTGGTACCAATCCCACTCGTGACGATAAGTTAGTCACGAATGGGGAACCCGGAGCGGTGGCTGCAAAAAGGCCGATGACGTTTGCGGACCTGATGGCGATGAAGCGGGTGAGCGATCCGCAGATTTCGCCCAGCGGCAAGTGGGTGCTGTTCAGCGTGATGGATGTGAGCGCTGGAGAAGAATACGAAGGTGAACCATCTGTGGGTGGTGGCGCTGGACCCCACCCGTGACGATACGGCCGTCACGAATGGGGCACCCGGCGGTGGTGGCGGGCGAGAGCGGCAGGTGACGGTGGGAACGGGCGAGAGCTTTGGGCGGTTTTCGCCGGATGGGCAGTTTGTGTCGTTTACGGGCGCGCCGACGAAGGATGATCCGGTGGCCCGGATTACGATTGCGACGTGGGACGAGGCGACCGGCACGATCGGGGTGGGGCGGACGCTGAAGGCTGTGAGCGGGGATGCGGACGGGGCGATCTGGTCGCCGGACTCCAAGCATTTCCTTTTTACGACGGCTGTGTATCCGGAGTGCTCGGACAAGCCGACGTGGGCGGAAGAGGATGCCTGCGACGCGGCGAAGGACGCTGCGGCGGAGAAGAGTCCGGTGAAGGGCGAGGTTTGGGATGCGCTGCTGTACCGGCACTGGGACCACTACACGGGAGTGAAGTGGAGCCACATTATCGAGGCGGATTTCTCGCTGGCCGGGGCGAACCCGCGGGACCTGACGCCGGCGAGCGCGGTGGGGGATGCGGAGACGCCGACGTGGTTTCTGGGCGCGCCGTTGCAGTATGCGTGGGCGCCCGATTCCAAGGAGATTGCCTATGTGACGAACCTGGATCCGGTTCCGGCGGCTTCTACGAACAACGATGTGTTTACGCTGCGGCTGGACGAGCCGGGGGCGAAGGCGGTGAAGGTTTCGACCTCGCCGGGGAGCGACGACGCTCCAGCCTACTCGCCGGATGGAAAGTGGCTGGCGTTTCGGTCGCAGAAGCAGGCAGGGTTTGAGTCGGACCGCTTTCGGTTGATGCTCTACGACCGGGCAGCAAAAAAGACAAACGAAGTTGAGTTGACTATGAAGGACTACACCTCACCGGGTCGCCCCAAGGAAAGCGACCTCGATCGGTGGGTGGATGAGTTTACATGGGTGGATGATTCCAAGCACATCTTATTCGTTGCAGGTGATCACGGCGAGGAGCCAATCTACGAGACGAATATTTCCGGGGACGACCTTCATCGGTACGGCAAGGCGGCTGGCGAATGGAGCGAGATCAAAGAGGTTCTAAGCAATGGCCGGGTAGCTATTGTCGGTAGCTTGATGAGGGTTGATAGGCCAACGTCGGTAGCCATTGCCGACCCGCTACAGATCGACGACAGTGCGCGGACATTCACAGTTGCGCTTGATCGAAGCGCGCCAACAGTGGAGACTACGAAGCCGACTTATGAACCGAGGATGCTCACTCACGTCAATGAAGCCCTTTTGTCCGAATTAGATATTCCTGCGATGGAATCATTCTGGTTTGCCGGTGCGGATGGGACGGAGGTTCAGGGGTTTATCTTGCGGCCACCGGGGTTTGATGCGGCGAAGAAGTATCCGGTGAAGTTTGTGATGCATGGCGGGCCACAGACGGCGTTGGGGGATTCGTGGAGCTATCGCTGGAACTGGGAGCTGCTGGCGGCGAGCGGATATGTGGTGATCGGGATCAACCGGCGGGGGTCGACGGGGTATGGGCAGAAGTTTGTGGATGAGGTGAGCGGCGACTGGGGCGGGCGCGCGTATGAGGACTTGATGAAGGGTCTGGACTATGCAGAGGCGCACTACTCCCTTTATCGACAAGACCCGGGAGTGCGCGCTCGGGGCGAGCTATGGCGGGTTCATGGCCGACTGGGTGCTGACCCATACCAACCGCTTCAAGTGCATTGTGACCCACGATGGCATGTCGGACCCGGTGAGCGCGTATGGGACGACCGAGGAGATGTGGTTCAACGAGTGGGAGTTCCGTAGGCCGGAGGATTTTCCGAAGGGGTGGGACGGATTCGCCCCTGACCCGAAACAGACCGCAGCCGGCCATGCCGCGGAGCCATGGCGGTACCAGAGCTTACCGGCAGACCAGGACCCATTTCGTAAGTGGTCGCCGATGCGGTTCATCGAGAACGCCAGGACGCCGACGCTGATTATTCATTCGCAGCGGGACTACCGGCTGGATGTCTCACAGGGCTTTGAGCTGTATACCGCACTGCAGCGGCGCGGCGTACCTTCACGGTTCCTCTACTTCCCGGATGAGGGACACTGGGTGCTGAAGCCGCAGAACAGCCAGCTCTGGTACCAGACAGTGGATGACTGGTGCGACCGCTGGACCAAGAGCGGGAAGTATGCAGAGAGCAGATAGTCGCTGCGCCCTTCAGGCTTCGCTCGTGCCTTAGGCAGAGCGGAAGCCGCTTCGCGGCGGCTATGATTGGCACGGCTGAAGCCGTGCCCTTCCGCCAGAACAGCATGGGCGAGGAGAGATGAACGTGGCGTTCAAGCGGGCGAAGCGACGGGAGCCAGTGGGCGAGGCGGGACTCTTCGAGTATGCGGTGCGCATGCTGGCGTCACAGATGCGCAGCGAGCGCGAACTGCGGCGGCTGATGCAGCGGCGCGCGGTAGAGGGGGACGAGGGTGAGCGCGCGATAGACGCGGTGGTGGCGCGGCTGAAGGAGTTGAACTACCTGAGCGACACGCGCTTTGCGGCGGAGTACACACGGCTGCGCAAGGAGGGTGAGAAGTTTGGGCGGCGGCGGGTGCAGCAGGACTTGGCGGCCAAGGGCGTGGCGTCGGAGACGGTGGGCGCGGCGGTGAGCGCGGCATATGAGGGAGTGGACGAGGTCAAGCTGGCGCGGGAGTACATCGCGCGTAAGAGGATGAAGCAGCCGAGCGGCGAAAAGGCGCAGCAGGAGGCAGCGCGGGTGATGGGGCGGCTGCTGAGAGCGGGGTTTTCAGCGGGGGCAGTCTATAAGGTGCTGCGCGCGTGGGGCGTGCCGGTGGAAGAGGTGGATGTCGTCGGCGATGAGGAGTAGCGGGGTGCGGCGAGGAGACATGCAACGCGTGGTTGCGGTGGACTGGTCGGGCGACCGCAGCGAGGCCGGCCAGAGGCGGAAGATATGGGCTGGTGTTTGGACGATGAGTTCGGCGGGGCGCGTAGACGGTGGGCGCATCACGCTGGAAGGCGGGCGGACGCGGGCGGAGGTTGGCGAGTGGCTGATCGAGTTGGCCCGTGAGACGCCGCGCATGGTGGTTGGGCTGGACTTCTGCTTCAGCTTTCCGGCGTGGTTTGTGCGAGAAGAACTGGGTTGTGTGGATGCGCCTGCGTTTTGGGAGATTGTGGCCGGCGGGCTGAGCGAACAATGGCTCGCCCGTGGGAATCCGGACCGGCGGTTCTGGGGAAAACATCCCAAACCGGAAGAGTTCTGCGGCGATGGGCTGCACCGGATGCTGCGCGCAACCGACATCGATTGCAAAATTGCCGCACTGATTCCCCAGGCCGAGCGGGCGGAACGGGTGCGGGGAATTGGGCCGAAGAGCGTCTTCCAGATCGGCGGAGCGGGCAGCGTGGGGACGGCGTCGCTGCGCGGAATGCCGGTGCTGAAGCGGCTGCGCGAGGCGGGCTTCCGGGTGTGGCCCTTCGACCGTGCTGGATTTCCGATGGTGGTGGAGATGTACACGCGGCTGAACACGGGGCCTGTGCGCAAGTCGAATTCAGCGGCGCGCGCGGAGTACTTGCGGGCGAAACGGCGGGAGAACGCGGCCTATGCGGCGCTGTCGCGCGGTGTGATGGAGCGGGCGCGAGGGAGTGAGGACGCCTTCGACGCGCTGGTAAGCTGCATGGCGATGACGGCGCGGCGCGCGGAGTTTGCAGGGCTGGCGATGCCGAACGACCCGGAGTATCGGGTGGAGGGTTGGACCTGGGCACCCGGGGTGGGGGGCGCTTTAATCGAATGATCCTTGATATCGCCGCTATACTAACGCTATCAGCGACAAAGGGTTGATGGGATCGCCATGAGTGAGACGGTACAGACGAAGGTCAGTTTCTCGCGGCGGTTGCGGGCGCATCTTGCGATTGCGCGATTGGACCACTCCATCAAGAACCTGTTTGTGCTGCCCGGAATTATTGTTCCGCTGAGCATCTATCCGCAGCTATTGACCTGGCGGCTGGTGCAGATGCTGGTATGGGCGTTTGTGGCAATCACGCTGGTGGCGTGCAGCAACTATGTGCTCAACGAGGTTCTGGATGCGCCGTTCGACCGGGTGCATCCGACCAAGAAGATCCGGCCAACGGTGCTTGGGCTGGTCAATATTCCACTGGCCTATGCTCAGTGGATATTAATGATGGTGGTTGGTGTGGCGATCGGCTGGACGATTTCGCGGCAGTTTGCGGCGACGGCGCTGGCACTGTGGGTGATGGGATGCGCATACAACATCCGCCCGCTGCGGACCAAGGACGTGCCGTATCTGGATGTGCTGACGGAGAGCGTGAACAATCCGCTGCGCATGTTGCTCGGGTGGTATGCGGTGGCGGCGTGGCTGGTGCCTCCGCTGAGCCTATTGATGTGCTACTGGATGATCGGCTGCTACTTTATGGCGCTGAAACGCTTCAGCGAGCTGCGCGAGCTAGGCGAGGGCGTAGTGGCAGGAGCTTACCGGGCGAGCTTCAAGCACTATACGCAGGAGTCGCTGCTGGTGAGCGTGGTCTTCTATGCGTCGACTGCGATGTTGTTCTTCGGGGCATTTGTGATGCGCTACCGGATCGAACTGCTGATGGCGTTTCCACTGGTGGCGCTGGTGATGGCGATCTACTTCAGACTGGCGTTCCAGTCTGGCTCGGCGGTGCAGAACCCGGAGAAGCTGTATCGCGAGCCGGGGCTGATGCTGTGGTTTACGGCGATGGTGGTGGTGATGGTGGTACTGCTGTATGTGCGGCTGCCCTGGCTGGAGAAAATGTTTATGCCGACGCTGCCCATGGTGCAGCCTGCGAGTGGAACCGCGACCTCGCCGGCAGTAGTCCCACCCATGATGGTGAGACTGCGATGAATGAAGCACCCATGAAATGCAGGCTGGCGCGCGCGATGGTGGTGGTGTTTGTACTGCTGACGGCAACGATGTCGCCGATATGGTCGCACTACAAGCTGATGTCGCAAGATGAGATGTACGCGTTCCAGACCTACAGCGTGCGGTCGGTAGGGGAGTTGGTGCAGGTGCAGCGGACCTGGCCCATCTCGCTCGACCCACTGCTCTATCCACTGCTGTCGCACGCGGCGATGCAGGTGTTCGGGGCTGGTGCGTTTGCGCTGCGTCTCCCTGCCCTGTTGGGATTTCTGCTGATGCAGGTTTGCTTGTTCTTCTTTGTGCGAAACCTGGCAGGTGAACGCGCAGGAGTGGTAGCAGCCGCGTTCCCTGCGTTGGCCGCGACGCTGTACTACAGCGCCGAGGGACGACCCTATGGGTTGGTGCTGGGGCTGTATGCGCTGGCGCTGTGGTGCTGGCAGGTGGCGATTAAGCCCACGTCTCAAAATCGAGACATGGGGCACCCGCGTTTTAGAAGGTGGGCACTGGTGGGGCTGGCGGCGGCAATTGCGGCGACAATCAATGCGCATTACTACGGGATTCTGCTTCTGGCCCCACTCTGCTCGGCGGAGGGGTTTCGCAGCGTTCAGAGGCGACGGATGGATTGGCCAATGTGCGCGGCGATCTGCGTGGGGATGGCGGGGTTCGCGGCGACGTGGCCGTTTTTACAGGCGGCGGATGAGTTCAGGAAGAACTATTACAACGTGGGATCGGTGGGGCTACACGACATTACACTGGCCTACCGGTCAATCTTCGTGGACTACACGCGGATGACGATGCCTGCGCAGCATCTGTGGATGGCGCTGCTGGTGGCGTTTGCGGTAGTGCTGCTGTTGGGCTGCGTACGCGTGATGCGTGGTGGATTGGGGATGCGGATTCCAGCGGCGGAGTGGATACTGCTGCTTGTGCTGGCGGCGCTTCCCTTCTGGGGCTACATGCTGGCGCGATTTGTGACCCACTCCATCGAGGTGCGCTACGTGTTGGGTGCGGTGCTGGCAATCAGCGCGATGCTGGCAATTGTGGTGAGTCCGTGGCTGCGGCGCGATGCAATGTTCAACGCCGTGCTGGTGGTGTTGGGGCTGGCGATTCTCGGCTCAGGCGCGACGCGCATTCACGCGGAACAGGAGAAGACAGAGGCGCGGATAGCGAGTTTGGCGCTGCCCGCGGAGGTGAAGGCGACGCTGGAGGCGAATCCCGATGGGCGGCTGTACATTCAGGACATGGGCGCGTTCGAGGAGGACCGCTACTACGAGCCGGACGCGGATGTGCGCGCGCGCATGACGCTGGTCTACTCCCGCGCGGAGGAGATGCGCTGGAACCGGCACGACACCATGGCGCTAACGGCGATGCACATCGCACGCTTCGCAGCGCTGCCTGTTGTGTCGTACGAGGCTCTGCGCATACAACCGGGAGAACATCTGTTTGTGCTCTATCACACGGGGTGGGACTGGACAGACCAGGCCTTCGCTGAAGACGGCGCGCGGGTGAGGCCAGTGGGCCACGGGATGGGCGGAGATGTGGCTGCGGTGGGATTTTAGCAGGGTCTGTGCCTTCCGCTGATAGACTTAAACCCTATGGAATACCGTTCGGGAAGCCAGATTCGCGAAGATTATCTGCGTTTTTTTGAGAGCAAGGGACACCGGCGCGTTCACTCCTCGTCGCTGGTACCGGCCAACGATCCGACCCTGCTATTTACCAACGCGGGGATGAACCAGTTCAAGGATGTCTTCCTGGGCGCGGAGCGGCGCGAGTACACACGCGCCACCACCTCGCAAAAATGCGTACGGGCAGGCGGAAAGCACAACGACCTGGAGAATGTCGGCTTCACGCGGCGCCACCACACCTTCTTCGAGATGCTGGGCAACTTTTCCTTTGGCGATTATTTCAAGAAGGATGCAATAGCGTATGCGTGGGAGCTACTGACCAGCCCGGAGTGGTTTGGGTTGGATAAAGCGAAGCTTTACGTCACGATCTTCAAAGGTGAAAAGGGAGTATCGCGCGATGAAGAGGCATACAAACTTTGGCTGGACCAGGGAGTGCCCGCGGAACGAATCTTTGAATTCGGCATGAAGGACAACTTCTGGCAGATGGGCGAGACCGGACCATGCGGACCCTGCTCGGAGATTTTTTACGACTTTGGGCTGGAGGCGAGTGAGACAGGAGAGGACAAGCCATTCGGCGAGGACGACCAGAGGTATGTTGAGATTTGGAATTTGGTGTTTATGCAGTTCGACCGCGCGGGAGATGGGACGCTTACGCCACTGCCCAAACCCTCGATCGATACCGGCATGGGGTTGGAGCGTTTGGCCGCAGTGATGCAGGGCGTGCTGTCGAACTTCGAGACGGACTTGTTTGTGCCGCTGATCAAGCGCGCGGCGGAGCTGACGTTGGAACCCACATCTCAGAAGCGAGATGTGGGGCACCCAGTTCTGGGAGGGGATGAGAAGAGTGCGGCCTCGCTGCGGATTATTGCGGACCATGCGCGGGCGGCGACGTTTCTGATCAGTGACGGCGTGGTTCCGGCGAACGAGGGCCGCGGCTATGTGCTGCGCAAGATTCTGCGGCGCGGGATTCGCCATGGAAGGCTGCTGGGGCAGGAGAAGCCGTTCATGCACGAGATGGTCTTCGCCGTGCGCGATGAGATGCGGGTGGCGTATCCCGAGTTGAAGGAGAGTGCCGAGCGGGTGAGCAAGGTGGTGCTCGCTGAAGAGAAGCAGTTTGATCGCGTACTTAAGTCTGGTCTGACTCGTTTACTCGAATTGTTTGAGATGACCAAGTCCAGCGATGGTGCGGGCTCTGTGGACGGAACTGGGTACGGAACTGGGTCTGGAGGCGGTGCTGGATTTGGCGATGGATCTGGCTTTGACGACACATCAGGATTTAGCGGTAAAGCTGCATTTCATCTTTATGAGACCTTCGGATTGCCGTTGGATTTCATGGTGGATGCAGCGCGGGATGCGGGGATTGCCTTCGACATGGAGGGGTTCGAGAAGGCGAAGGAGGAGGAGCAGGCGCGGGCGCGGGCGAGTTGGAAGGGTGGGTCGCAGAAGACGGCTTCGCCTATCTATCGCGAACTGGCGAAGACGGAGTTTGCGGGCTACACGGCGCTGCGCGTGGATGGGGCGCGGGTGCTGGCGCTGGTGAAGGACGGCGTGGGCGTGGCGGAGTTGCACCCGGGAGACGCGGGCGAGGTGGTGCTGGACGCGACCAGCTTCTATGCCGACTCCGGTGGGCAGGTAGGCGATGTGGGCTGGCTCTACTCGAGCGATCACAACACCGTGGTCGCCGATGTCAGTGGCGCGTCGAAGCCGGTGCAGGGCGTGTGGGCGCATCGCGTGGTTGCGCGGGAGCGGATTGCGGTGGGCGATGTAGTCGATACGCGTGGTCGACGGCGAGGTGCGCGCTGCCGTGACGCGCAATCATACTGGGACGCATCTGCTTCACGCGGCGCTGCGCGAGGTGCTGGGGCGGCATGTGAAGCAGGCGGGATCGTCGGTGGATCGCGCGCGGCTGCGCTTCGACTTCTCGCACTTTGCGGGAGTGGCCGAAGAAGAGCTGGCGCAGATCGAAGAGATTGTGAACCGGCAGGTGCTGGCCAACACAGCGGTGGAGACGCTGGTGGATGTGCCCGATCGATGTGGCGGTGAATGAGTTTCATGCCATGGCGCTGTTCGGCGAGAAGTACGGCGACAAGGTTCGCGTGGTGAAGATTGGCGATTTCTCCACCGAGCTGTGCGGCGGGACGCACACGCGGGCGACGGGCGAGATCGGGTTGATCAAGCTGGTTGGCGAAGGCAGCGTTTCGTGCGGCGTGCGGCGGGTGGAGGCGGTGAGCGGGATGGGCTCGTTGGGCGAGTTCCGGCGCGACTACGAGGTTGCGAAGGTCGTCGGGCAGATCGTCGGTGGCGCGGAGACATCCGCCCCGGCGGATGCGTTGCGCGCAAAGTTGGCGGCGCAGGAAGAAGAGATGAAGAAGCTGCGGCGCGAGCTGGATGCGGCTCGGATGAAGTCTGCGAGTGCTGCGGCGGGCGATGCTACGGCGGTCGAGGTCCAAGGGATCAAGTTGCTGGTGCAGCGAGTCGACGGGCTGGAGCGCGGGCCGATGCGCGATCTGGTGGACCAGATGCGCGGCAAGCTGGGCAGTGGCGTAGTGGTGCTGGGCGCGGCCACGGATGGCAAGGTTTCGCTGATTGTTGGCGTCACCAAGGATTTGACCGGCAAGGTACATGCGGGCAAGGTTGTGGGCGCGCTGGCTGCACTGGTGGGCGGCAAGGGCGGCGGCCGGTCGGACCTGGCTGAGGCGGGTGGAAGCGACGTGGGCGCGCTCGACGGTGCGCTGGCCAAGGCTGCGGAGGTTGTGGGAGGATTGCTGGGGTAGGGATGTGGCCCAACTCCCACTCATGCGATGAAGCCGCATGAATGAGGCACCCGGCGGGCGACGTTTGCCGGCCTGGGTCAGATACGGAGGCGACAGTGGAAGTTCATGCACCGCATCAACCGATCATGAGCAAGAAGGAATTCCTGGTGCATCTGCTGGCGATTACGATTGGCCTGCTGATTGCGGTGGGGATTGAAGGCTGCGTGGAGATGTACCGCGAACACGGCCTGGTGAAAGAGGCTCGGCAGACCCTTCGCGATGAGATCCAGTACAACTCCGACAGGATGGCGGAGGCGCTGCCGGAGATTGATAAGGAGAGGAAGTCGGTTGACGACAGCATCAAGTTTCTGACGCGGATTGTGGAGCACCCCAAGGACAAAGCGGCACAGAATGGGTCGATCGGGGCTAATTATTCGCTGGTGGGACTGCATGATACCGCGTGGAAGACGGCCCAGGCGACCAACGCGCTGTCGTTTATGCCCTATGCAGAGGCGCAGCGATACTCGGACATCTACGGATCACAGAAGGACTTCATGGACCAGGAGAACAGACTGGTGGAGGATGAGGCACAGCTTTTGGGAGTCTTCGCCAAAACGGACTTCGGTCATGGCGATGTGACTCCAGAGGCCGCAAGTCTGGCACTGGAGAGGTATCGGAGTATGGCGGGGGCATTTGATCTATCTGAGCCTGATGGCAAAGGTGACGGCTGCCAGCGACAATGCCTTTCTGGAGGGAAAAGAAGCACCGACCGGTATGGAGGAAAAGCTGTCAAACAAATGAGTCCGTTGGGCGGACGTAGTTAGGCAACGGGGGTATCGGGGGAAGTACCGGGTAGTTTTTGCGTGGGACGGCGGCGCGGGGCGACTTAAACTGTGGGAGAGATGTCTCTCGCGAAACTAATACGATGGGTGCGGTGTGCGGTGTGCGTGGCTGCGCTGGGATGCTCTGCGGCGGCTTGCTGTGCGGCGGCACGGAGCCGGGCCGATACTCCATCCACGGTTAAGGTTCATGCGTCGAAGAAGAGTGTTCCGCTGACTCCGTGGGAGCAGGCGGAACGAGGGCGCGATACGCTGGAGGCAATTCCCGCGGAGACTCGCACGCAGGCGGAGTACAGCCATGCGATGGACGGGTATCGCGCAATCTACCATGCCGACCCGGCGGACGTTCATTCCCCGTCGGCAGTGAACGCAGTGGCAGAACTACTGGCCGAGCAGGGGCGAACGCTGCACGACGAGAAGAGCCTGCGCGCGGCGGTAGGTCAGTATGAATTTCTGCGGACACAGTATCCCGCGAGTTCGCTGGGGGTGCAGGCCCTGCTGACCGAGGGGCAGATTGAGCAGAACGACCTGAAGGATGCTACAGCAGCACGCGAGAGGTACAAGCTGCTGTTGAAGGACCACGCCAAGAGCGAGCAGGCGGACGAGGCGCGTGCGGGGCTTGCCTCGCTGGCGCGGGGAACGGGGATCAGGGAACAGGGAACAGTAAAGACGGGGCAAGCGGCTGTGTCGGGAGACAACTCCCCGGTCGCGAAACGTGGGGCAATGGGGGCTGTGGTAGGACGTGCTAATCCACCAACCGCACCGGCAAAGCCAACTACAGCTCCGGTCCGCGATAACATCACGATAAATGGAACGCCTGGCACTGCGCGGACAGCGAAAAGTGGCGTCTCGTCGCTGCCGGTGATGGCGCAGACGGCGACAAACACTGATCCAACCCTTCGCGATAAGACTGCGATGAATGGGGAACTAAGCGCAGCGACGGCCGTTCAACCCACCCTTCGCGATCATGCTACGAAGGATGGGGCACCCAATGCGCCGGCGCTGGTGACGGGGATTCGCCACTGGTCGACAGCTACCTATACGCGGGTGGCGATCGATTTGGGCGACAACGTGACCTATGAAGCAGCGCGCGTACCGAACCCGGACCGCATTTATTTCGACCTGCACGGCGCAAAGCTGGCGCCGGAGCTGGTGGGCAAGAGCTTCACGGTGACTGATGACGGGTTTTTGAAGAAGGTGCGCGCTGCGCAGTACTCAGACGATGTGACGCGCGTAGTTCTGGATGTGAACGATGTGACGGAGTACTCGGCGTTCCTGCTGCCGAATCCCTACCGCCTCATCATCGATATTCATGGGGGAACGGGGAACAGCGATCAGGGATCGGCGAGCATTGCGCCGGTCATGGATGCACCGGAGACTCCTGCACCGCGTGCAGCGGTTACGCTGAAGCCGACGGCTGCGCGGCCGGTTCCGAATAGTGTGGCGACGAAGAACACGACCAGCGAGGTTGCAGACCTGAGTGAGTTGCCGGGCCGAGTGGAGGCAACCAGCAAACCAACCTCGAAGCCGATCTCGGCAGTGGTCAGCACAGATTCAGGGTCCGAGCTAGAAGCTGCAAGCGGCGCTGCCACGAACACGAAGGTTGCGGACGGGTCGGCGAGTGATGCGGACCCGAATGCTTCGGGGACTGCCGTCAAGAAGACTCGGCGAAACAAGGCGAAGGCGGCGAGCGATTCAACCTTAGTCGCGGATGCGACTCCGGCGCGGGCCGCGGTGCCTACGGCCGACGGAGAACGTCGTTGGTACGCGCGCTGGGGCTGAAGATTGGGCGCATCGTCATCGACGCGGGACATGGCGGGCACGACTCGGGAACGCTGGGCGTGGACGGAATCGAGGAGAAGGACGTGGTGCTGGACGTGGCGTTGCGTCTGGGCAAGCTGCTGCACGACCGGCTAGGCGCGGAGATCATCTACACGCGGTCCGACGATACATTTGTCCCGCTGGAGACGCGCACGGCGATCGCCAACAAGGCGCAGGCAGACCTGTTTATTTCCATCCATGCAAACTCGTCGCCGGATGCGAGCGCGCGCGGAGTGGAGACCTACTACCTGAACTTCACCTCGGACCCGACGGCGCTGGATGTGGCTGCGCGCGAGAACGCGGTGAGCGACCAGTCCATCCACCAGTTGAGCGACCTGGTAAAGAAGATCGCGCTGAAGGACAAGATCGAGGAGAGCCGGGAGTTTGCCGGCGATGTGGAAGGCTCGCTCTACACAGGGCTACAGAAGGGAAATGCAGGGCTGAAGGACCGCGGAGTGAAGAAGGCGCCGTTCGTGGTGCTGATTGGGGCGAACATGCCGTCGATCCTGGCGGAGATCTCCTTTGTAACCAATCCCAAGGACGCGGAGCAGCTGCGCGATCCGGAGTATCGTGAACGCGTGGCAGAGAGCTTGTACAGGGGCATTGCACACTACCAGAGCGGGCTGAGCGGAGCGCATGTGACAACGGAGCGGGCCTCGCTGGGGCAATAAGCAAAAACTAAGATGTGGTGACCCGGGGCAGAGTCCAACTGCCGACCTTCGCGTTAGGAGTGCGCTGCTCTATGCAACTGAGCTACCGGGCCCTGCTATTAGTGTAACTGGTAAACTAAGGGTGGAGCGTCTATGGCCCGGATCGAGCGTCGGCAAGCGGTTTCAGTGAAGGTGGGTGGGGTGGTGGTCGGCCCCGACGCACCCGTTGTGGTGCAGTCGATGACCAACACCGACACGGCAGACGTTGAGTCCACCGTGCAGCAGATTGCGGCCCTGGCGCGCGCCGGCTCCGAGCTGGTGCGGGTGACGGTGAACAACGATGCGGCGGCCAAGGCGGTTCCGTACATAGTGGATGGAATTCGCGCCAAGGGATGGGAGACGCCGATCATCGGCGACTTCCATTACAACGGGCACCAGTTGCTGAAGAAATATCCCGCAGCGGCGCAGGCGCTTGCCAAGTACCGCATCAATCCAGGCAACTGCTCTATCGGTCGCAAGGACGACGATAACTTCAGGACGATGGTGGAGGTCGCGGTCGAGCACCAGAAACCTGTGCGCATCGGCGTGAACTGGGGCTCGCTGGACCAGGTGCTACTGACGAAGATGATGGACGAGAACTCCAAGTCCGCCAATCCGCAGCCCGCGCGCGATGTGATGATGGAGGCGATGGTGGTATCCGCGCTGGACAATGCGGCGGCGGCGGAGCGCTACGGACTGCGCCGCGATCAGATTATCCTGAGCGCGAAGGTCTCCGGCGTGCGCGATCTGATCGACGTATACACGGTGCTGGCCGGCCGCTGCGATTATGCGCTGCACCTGGGACTGACCGAGGCCGGCATGGGGATGAAGGGCGTTGTCGCCTCCACCGCAGGGCTTGCGCCGCTGCTTCTTGCAGGCATTGGGGATACGATTCGCGTGAGCCTGACGCCGACTCCGGGAGGCGATCGCAGTGAAGAAGTTCGCTGCGCGCAGCAGATTTTGCAATCGCTCAGTATTCGCAGCTTTATGCCGCAGGTGACCAGTTGCCCCGGCTGCGGGCGCACGACCTCTACTTACTTTCAGGAGCTGGCGGAGCGGATTCAAGGCTACCTCGTCGAGCAGATGCCGGAGTGGAAGAAGCAGTACGCTGGCGTGGAGGAGTTGAAGCTAGCGGTGATGGGTTGCGTTGTCAACGGGCCCGGGGAATCGAAACACGCCAACATTGGCATCTCGCTGCCGGGAACCTTCGAGGAGCCCAAGGCCCCGGTATACGTGGACGGCCAACTCTTTACCACGCTCAAGGGCGACCGCATCGTGGAGGAGTTCCAAGTGATTCTGGATGATTATGTGGAGAAGCGATACGGGCGGGTCGCAGTCACTGTGTGATCGGCTGTAGAGGGAAGAATCAGATTCCTCCGCTGCGCTACGGAATGACAAACAAGAAATGAATGGTTAAAGAGAAACGCCGCGACAGATTGCCGCGGCGATTCGTTGTTGAGAGACAGTGACGATTAGTTGCTTGCCTTGGTGTCGATCCTCATCCCATAGAACGACCGATGGACGAAGAATACCGACACCAGGAAGAACGCGACTGCCAGCACGTGGGTCAGCATAGGGTTGTTGGTAGCGAGCGTCACGGCAAGCTCCACGGCGAGTAATCCGAAGAGCGTCGTGAACTTGATGATCGGGTTCATGGCCACCGACGAAGTGTCCTTGAACGGATCGCCGACGGTGTCTCCGATCACGGTTGCATCGTGCAGCGGTGTCCCCTTCTGTTTCATGTCAACCTCTACGATCTTCTTCGCGTTGTCCCATGCTCCGCCGGCATTGGCCATGAAGATTGCCTCGTACAGGCCGAAGATCGCAATCGAGAACAGGTAGCCGATAAACAGGAACGGCTCCATGAACGCGAACGCAAGGGTGGAGAAGAAGACCGCCAGAAAGATGTTGAACATTCCCTTCTGCGCATACTTGGTGCAAATCTCCACCACCTTCTTGCTGTCGCTGACCGACGCCTTCTGCGCATTTTCCAGGTGGATGTTCGCTTTGATGAACTCGACCGCGCGGTAGGCACCGGTGGAGACTGCCTGTGTAGAAGCGCCTGCGAACCAGAAGATCACTGCCCCACCGCAGATCAATCCGAGCATAAACGGCGCGTGCAGCAGAGAGAGTTTATTCACGTTATCGGTGAGTCCGTGGGTCAGCGCCATGATGATGGAGAACGTCATGGTGGTTGCGCCCACTACCGCCGTGCCGATCAGCACCGGCTTGGCCGTTGCCTTGAAGGTATTGCCGGCGCCATCGTTGGCTTCCAGCAGGTGCTTGCAACGTTCGAACTTGGCGTCGATGTTGAAGTCCTTCTTCAACTCGGCTTCGATGCCGGGAACTTCTTCGATCAGCGACAACTCGTACACGGATTGCGCGTTGTCGGTTACCGGCCCGTAGGAATCCACGGCAATGGTGACCGGCCCCATGCCCAGGAAGCCGAACGCAACCAGGCCGAACGCGAAGACGGCGGGAGCCAGCATCTGGTCTGCCATGGAAGCGCCCTGGCTGAAGTAGTAGCCAAGACCCATCAGAGCGACCATGCTAAGTCCCAGCCAGTAGGCCGAAAAATTGCCGGCTACGAAGCCCGACAGGATGCCCAGCGAAGCTCCGCCTTCCTGCGCCGACTTGACGACTTCTTTTACATGGGTCGATTTGACCGAAGTAAAGACCTTGACCAACTCCGGGATGAGCGCGCCTGCCAACGTTCCGCAGGAGATGATGGAAGCCAGCTTCCACCAGAGCGTTCCGTCTCCCAGAGGACGGATCATAAAGTACGAGACGACGTAGGTCAGGATGATGGAAACGATGGATGTAATCCATACCAGCGAGGTCAACGGGGTCTCAAAGTCCATTTCGTCGGCGTCTTTGTACTTGGCGCTGGCGATGGCGGTATTGAGGAAGTACGCGCCTGAGCTGGAGAGCAGCATTCCTACGCGCATGACGAAGATCCATACCAGCAGTTGCGCTTGTGTCGTGGGTTCCTTGACGGCCAGCAGGATGAAGGTGATCAGGGCCACGCCGGTGACGCCGTAGGTCTCAAAGCCGTCGGCGCTGGGGCCAACGGAGTCGCCCGCGTTGTCACCCGTGCAGTCTGCGATGACGCCCGGGTTGCGCGCATCGTCTTCCTTGATCTTGAAGACGATCTTCATCAGGTCGGAGCCGATGTCGGCGATCTTGGTGAAGATGCCGCCGGCAATACGCAGTGCCGCGGCGCCTAGGCATTCGCCGATCGCGAAGCCGATGAAGCATGGGCCCGCATAATCGCGCGGGATGAACAGAAGGATGCAGAGCATGATGAGCAGCTCGACCGAGATCAGCAACATGCCGATGCTCATGCCGGCCTTCAGCGGAATCGCCATGATCGGATACGGTTTGCCGCGCAATCCCGCGAATGCCGTCCGCGAGTTGGCAAATGTGTTGACGCGAATTCCGAACCACGCCACCCCGTAGCTGCCCGCGATGCCGACCAGGCTGAACGCCAGAATGATGGGCAGCGTAACCGCAATCGGATTGTCCGGCACCGGCGCCAGAATGCCGAAGTACAGCGAGATAATGACCGCGATGAAAGCCCAGAGCAGAAGAATGAACTTGCCCTGCGTCACCAGATACGTCTTGCAGGTCTCATAGATCAGCTCGGAGATTTCGCGCATCGAGCGATGCACCGGCGGGTTCTTCAATTGCATATAGATGGTCAGGCCGAACAACAGGCCGCCCACGCAGAACAGCAATCCGATCATCAGAAGGGCATGCCCATTCATGCCGAAGAATTGCACGGTCGTCAGGTCCGGCAGTTTCAGGCTGGCTTCGCCGCCGCCCCCCTGTTCAGGCTGCGCATACGCCAATGTGGGAAGCAGCAGGCATAACAGAGCCGCTACGGTTTTGTATGGGCGCTTCAGCAAGGCTCTGCCGCCTAGCTTGATTGCGCCTGCGATCTGCTGCATCGCCGGAGTTCCAGTGTCCGATCCGATCACCTCATGGGTAAACATCCACGTCACGATCAGCGATAACACACTCACGGTTAGAAAAGAACATACCCAGGCAGTTACAGACACAATCCCTCCCTCTCATCCATTCAAGTTTGGATTACAGCGATTTGCGTTCCAGGGACTCCTGGAACGTTATATTTCCCGACAGTAGCCGATGATACCAGCTACTCAAGCCGTATGGTGTGACAAGCAACACAGCCCGTCAACCGGTTCGGTAGCAGGGACCTGGTACTTACTCGCGTGAGCCGGCCAGTAGATAATTAAGCGATAAGCCGAGGAGTGGACGGAATTCTCTATATTACACATAATTCAGTATTTATAGAGAATACTAGCGTCATGAATCATTAATTGCCCCATAAATTCAAGGGCCAAAGGCCCGTTCTATAGTTCAACCAACCTTCTGACTCATAGCACAAGGACACATTCACTATTTCTGTAGAGAATTCAGAATTGTCATTCCAGCGTGGCGCTCAGAACAGATGGCCGTGCGCTCTGAGGGCAAAGCAAATGGGATGACCTTCGCCATGCGCGGTGCTGAAAAGGCGCCCTGAGCAGCGGTTGGCTGAGACGTGGCAGGGTGCGCCCTGGCGAAAGGCTGATAGAGTGAAGTTCGGGCGCGTTGAAGGACCGCAAGCAGTGCCCCGACAAGAGAGTGTTTCGCATGGCTTTGCCTGGTCATTTTCTGTTCGCTCCGTCGCACCGTATCCACTTCATCGGCATCGGCGGCATCGGCATGAGCGGAATCGCGGAGATTCTACTGACCATGGGCTATGCGGTAACGGGCTCCGACCTGCGCCGAACGGCGGCAACCGACCGCCTGGCCGGGCTGGGCGCAACCATCTACACCGGTCATGCAGCAGCCAATGCGACGGATTCCGACGTGGTGGTCACCAGTTCGGCAGTACCGGCGGACAATCCCGAGGTTCTGGAGGCGCGGGTGCGCAAGATTCCCGTCATCCAGCGCGCCGAGATGCTAGCCGAACTGATGCGTCTGAAGTATGGCATCGCTGTGGCTGGGATGCACGGCAAGACCACCACCACCTCGATGATCGCGGCGGTGATGAGCGCTGGCGGTGGCAAGGGCAACCTGGACCCCACGGTCGTCGTCGGGGGCCGCGTCGACGCGCTTGGCTCCAACGCGCGCCTGGGCAGCTCGCGCTATCTGGTGGCCGAGGCGGACGAGAGCGACCGATCATTCTTGAAGCTCTCTCCCGTGCTGGCCGTGGTTACAAACCTCGATCGCGAGCACATGGATTGCTATCGCGACCTGGCCGATGTGGAGAGCGCTTTCGTCGAGTTCATGGACCGCGTGCCGTTCTATGGCGCAACCACGGCTTGCATCGACAACGCACTACTGCGTGGTGTGCTGGAGCGCGTCCACCGCCGAGTCTATACCTACGGAGAGTCGGACGGAGCGGATTTTAGGCTGCAAGGACTGGATCGGGAGTTGGAATCCCAGGTCTCAGAATCGAGACCCGGGGCACCCGCAGCGGTGGGGCATTGGCAGTTTGATGTGAACTGCCGCGGTCAGATGCTGGGGCCGTTCACACTACATGTTCCAGGGCGGCACAATGTCTTGAATGCTACGGCGGCAATTGCCATTGGGGTGCAGCTTGGCATCTCTCCGGAGGGCATCGCGGCGGGCATCGCCAGCTTCCGTGGCGTCGACCGCCGCTTTCAGATCAAAGGAACAGTGCGCGGAGTGACCGTAGTGGACGACTACGGCCACCATCCGACGGAGATTCTGGCAACGCTACGCGCAGCTCGCGATGCAGGCTATGCGCGCGTGCATGTGCTCTTCCAGCCTCACCGCTATACCCGCACGCGCGACCTACAGGCAGAGTTTTCCCTCGCTTTCGCGGACGCAGATAGTGTGCAGGTGCTGGACATTTACGCGGCCAGCGAGCAGCCCATCCCCGGTGTAGATGCACCGTCACTGGTCGAGACCATCCGTCGCACCAATACCGTCTCCGGCGGCGTGTACTATGCAGAATCGATGGCCGCTGGTGTAGCCGCGCTAGCGCAATCCGCCCGCGAAGGAGAAGTCATCCTCACTCTGGGCGCGGGCAACGTCTCCCAGGCCAGCGCGATGCTTCTGGAGAAGCTATAGACCGTTTGCGGGCAATTGATTTACACCAGCAGCCTGAAGATTGAAGCCTGTGTCAAGCAGGTGAGTTGCTTCGCGGATACTCCCCCACATCGGTGGGTGCGCGGCCGCATCCGCGCGGTTATGATGGAGCCTGGCGATTCCTCGCGACCCTTGCTCAAGGTTTGCGATCAGGCAATCTGTTTTCGAGGGGTGACACGGCGGTGCTGGATGCGCCGGAGCAGGATTGTGCCTCCACGGAGGCCAGATTCAGCGAGGGAAGGCGGCGAGCTGTGCTGACCGATAGTCCTCTGCGACGCGACTCCGCCTACGCCCACGGATACGCCGGCGATATCGATCCGGAGAACGAGTTCGAGCGGCAATCGACCCGACCGCGAGTGCGCCTGAGTTTTCATGGTGGTCTGTTTCCCAAGTCGTTGTGGGGGCGCATCGCAATGAGCTGCGGCCTGTTGCTGCTGGCTGGGGCGTGCATTGCGGCGCTGCTGGCTGTACACAGCTTCCTGCTGCACGACGGGCATTTCGTTGTTCAAAGTTCGCAGTCCATCCAGATCGCGGGCAACAGCCGCCTGACCACAGCGCAACTGCTTAGCGTCTTCGGCGAAGACGTGGAGCGCAACATCTTCAACATTCCGCTGGCCCAGCGCCGCGCCGAGTTGGAGCGGCTGCCCTGGGTGGAGCACGCCACGGTGATGCGCCTGCTACCCAATCGGGTGCGCGTTGCCATCGTGGAACGGACTCCGGTGGCCTTCGTTCGCCAAGGATCGGAGATCGGACTGGTGGACGCCAACGGCGTATTGCTCAATCTGCCTGGACCGGACCTGCCTGGCGCGACCTTGCAAGACGCGAGCAGCCAACCGGACGCGGCAGCGATTGCGAACAATGCTCCGCACTACTCCTTTCCCGTGCTCACCGGAATCTCGGTCGATGACCCTCTCTCGGTGCGCGCGGCGCGGATGAAGATCTACATGGACTTTATCGCGGCGCTCGACGCTTCCGGCGAGAATATATCGCATCGGCTGAGCGAGGTAGATCTGTCCAATCCGGAGGACGTGAAGGCGGTCCTTCCCGATTCTGCGTCGGGCAACTCGGATCCTGCCTCCGCTGCCTCGGACGTTCTGGTTCACTTCGGCGATGGAAAATATCTGGAACGGTATCGCGAGTACGAGCAGCATCTGGCGGAGTGGCGCGCGCAGTATCCCAAACTTGCTTCCGTCGATCTTCGCTATGAACGGCAGGTGGTGCTACAGATGCAGCCCGGATCGACCGTTTCTGCTGACGCTGCCGGTGACTCTGCGGCAAGCTCTGCGGTTCCGGCAAATGCTTCCAGCGAATCCGCAGCCACGGACAGCGCGAAGCCTGCGACGCAGAAGACTGCGACCACTCCCATGCCTCACGCGGCTACCACGAAGTCGAAGGGCCAACTCGCCGCGAAGCAAACGGTAAACAAGCCATCCGCTTCCTGGCAGGGGGATGCACGATGAATCCCCGGCAGGAGAACCTGATCACCGTACTGGACGCGGGCAGCAGCAAGATCTGCGTGCTGGTGGCCGAGCTACAGGACGGCGTTCTGCGTTATCGCGGCCACGGGATTGAGCAATCGCGCGGCATGCGCAAGGGGCTGATCGCCGAGCTTGGCCCGGCGGCCGAAGCGATTAATAAGGCCGCGCTGACGGCGGAACGCGTGGCCCGCTGCGACATCGAGCAGGTAGTAGCCGGCATCGGCGGGACCCATGTGCGCGGGGTCAACAGCCGCGGCGGAATCTCGCTGGGCAGCCGCATGCGCGAGATCACGCGCGAGGAGGTGCGTGCCGCCGTCGATCGCGCGCGCTCCGTGGCGCTGCCGCCAGACCGCGAAGTGCTTCATCTGTTGCCGCAGGAGTTCATCCTCGACGACCAGGCCGGCATCCACGATCCCATCGGAATGGTGGGCAACAAGCTGGAGGTGAACCTGCATCTCTCCACCTGCTCGGGCGGCGTGGCGCAGAGCGTGGTCACATGCGCGAATCGCGCGGGGCTTGAGGTGGGCGACACCATCTACGAGGGCATCGCCGCCGCCGAGTCTGTCCTCTCCGCCGACGAGCGCGAGCTGGGCGTCTGCCTGGCAGACATCGGCTCCAGCACCACCGAGCTGGCCGTCTTCTTCGAAGGCTCCATTGCACACACTGCCGTGCTGCCCATCGGAGGCGACCACTTTACCAACGACCTTGCCGTCGGCCTGCACATCTCGGTCGATGAGGCGGAGGAGATGAAGCGCGTCTACGGAAACTGCGTGGTGACGGCGGTGCCGCAGTCCAACGAGATCGAGGTTGGATCGAACCTGGCCACCGGCTCGCTCAGCGGCGACGCCCCGCCCGCTCGATTGGTGCGGCAGCGCTTTCTGGCCGAGATACTGGAGCCGCGCGCACGCGAGCTCTTCACCATGCTGCGCGACAATCTGCGCCAGGGCGGAGTGCTGGAGGCGCTCGGCGCGGGATGCGTCCTGACCGGCGGTGGATCGCTGCTGGCCGGGTTGCTGGATAATGCCGAAAGCCTGCTGCGCGTGCCCACCCGCGTCGGATCGCCGGTGCCGCTCTCGCGCATGCCCGCAGAACTGGCCAGGCCGGAGTTCGCCGTCGCCATCGGAATGCTGCTCTACACCCATCGCACCCAGGTACGCCGCGCCAGCGAGGAGCAGGGCCTACGCGCCAAGCTGAAGGCCATCTTCGCCGGCAGCTATTAACTCTTTGTACACTCCCCCTCCCCCCATCCTCCTGCTATTTGCAGGGTCGTAAACGCTTTGTTATGTGAGTGCCCAAGGTAAAATATTCCGTGTAAATGGCTTAACTGTAAGCTGTTTAGATTGAGTCGATTGCAAGGAGCGCTCGTCGCTAAATAACTCATTTTATTGCGCTTACAGATAAAATATCTGGAATGTTACAGTTGCGGAACATGCGCTGCTTATGACGGCTCGGCTGGTTCAGGCGACGAAGATAGCGCATAGTTTTCCCCCTATTTAAATTGTACGAGTTGGAGCATAACTACTATGCCAACTATTTTTAACTATTAAGTGGTTTTTTTAGTGTTGGTTAGGTGGATTTTGGAGGGTCGAGACCCTTGACATGGGGATTTGCTGGGGAATCGTAGGGAAAATACTTAACACCGATCGACACCGATACAAGCACGGATCAAGGACAAGACGAGTGCGGGATAAGAACAAAGACTAAGACAAAAGGCTCAATACGGGGATTCTTCCTGTCCCAGCCAGCAAGCTGGCCGGGGACCCCGTTCGCTGCGCTCAGAATGACAAACAAAGGGCAAAGGCAACGACATGGATTCTGGATCATCGAGTCAGGATGACGAACGAACGCAATCCCACCCTAACGGCGATAAGGCTGCGGTTAGGATGGGGCGACCGAAGCGAAGGTATACATCCCACTCATGCCGCAAAAAACGCGTCATGAATGGGGCACCCAAAAATCATACTAGCGGGCGAAGTCCTTACCGCGGATGAGCGCGACGACCGCGGCGAGCGCGGCGGCCCACTCCTTATACGCGGCCTGCGCATTATGGCCGAATGCCTTGACGTACAGGCTCACGGCGTAGCCCTCTCGTGCGCCGTCCAGATCCAGCAGCGCGGGGCGCAGCACGCAGTCCAGCGCGGCGCAGGGACGGTGCAGCGGAGCAGCCAAGCGAGTGAGGCGGCGCAGCATCTGTTCCTGACGGTGAAACGAGCTGAAGAGCGAGTGCTCGCGCCAGACCGCGTCGATGTAGCTGGCAAATCCCGCGGGCGCGTCGTCGTGGTGCGCGTCGAGGTGCAGGTGCAACTGCTTCAACTCCGCTGCATCCATCGGCCACGCATCGCACTTGGCGGTGAAGACGGGCGAGCGGGTTGCATTTAGCGCGCGCAGGGCCTGCATCAGCGGTGGATGCTGTTCCGCCTCGGCGACAGTGTCGAAGTCGCGCGGAACAGAGCGCAGATCGACGAAGCCTGTCTTCCCGCCGGGGTCGTTCCATGGCACAACGAGGATAGGGTCCTGGGCGGTGCATTCGACAGACCACTCAGCAAGCATGGTTCGATTCTACTAAGCCGAACAGCATGTCATCCGACGGACGGAGGAACGGATGGTGCAATATAACTCGCGCCAGTCTTCCCCTCGGCGAGGGCGACGTAATAGAGCACTACAAGCTGGACTCCCGGAATTACGGTAAGCAGACTTAGCGCAGGTTCAAAGCCTGCCTTTTTGAAGATCATCCAGTAGGCCGGTACCTTCAGCGGGAAGATTACGGAGGCAACTATTAAAGAGGATGAGTATGTGAAACGGTTGGAACAGTTCGCCCATTTGGGACCTCGATGGTTTTCTTCCGTTCCATCTTAAGGCTTGGGATCGCGCACTGTACACAAGATATAGGCGCTGTTGTCCGGTAATAGGGGATATATGAAAGAGGGCACATGCATTTCAAGCGTGATCGAGGACGAAGCGCAGCAGCGAGGCTTCGGCCCAGTAGCCATCGTCGCCGTTGCCATGGCCGGGCCGGGCGAGGAATGCGCAGTGACCGCCGTGTTCGGATTCGAGGAACGTGATGAATGGGTTGGCTTGCAACGCGGTCCGTGTCTGCGGCGTGAGCAGGACGAAGGGATCGTCGAGCGCATGCAGCACCAGCGTGGGCACATGGATGCGGTCCACGACGCGCGCGGCGGATGCGCGGAAGTAGTAGTCGTCCGCGGACGCGAAGCCGGAGTAGAGCGCGGTGATGCGTTCGTCGTACTCTCGCAGGGAGCGAACACCGGCGACGAGACGGGGATTGTAGGCGCGCGGAAACAGACTTGCCTTGAGCCGGAAACGCTTGACCATCCGGCGCAGGAAACGCCGCTCGTAGAGCCGGTTTGCGCGCCGGTGAAGAAGGTCGGCGGTGGGGCCTAGATCGATGGACGGCGAGACGGCGACAACCGCGCGCAGGGAAGACGGAGCATCCGCGCCGAGTTCGCCGGCCAACTTCAACACCAGGTTCCCACCCATGGAATAGCCGGCCAGCGCGACGCTCTTGAGAGCTTCGCGCTCGACGAAGTGGCGCAGCACAGCTCCGACATCGCAGGAGAGCCCGGAGTGGTAGAGGGTGGGCGAAAGCCGCTCCGTGCCGCCGCAGTTTCTCATGTTCATGCGAATGATATTGGCCCCGGCTCGCCACATCTTGTTGGCGTTGCCAACGATGTATTGCGACTCCGACGAGCCTTCGAGGCCATGCACCAGAACCACGGTTGGGCTATCGGCACGCAGCGCCGCCGGATGCCAGTGGCACTCGCAGAGCACATGACTTGCCATCTGCGAGTCGCTGGCAGGCGAGACTTCCACCAGCTCCGGCACCGATTGAGGCAGAGCGTTGGCACGCGGCAAAAAGTTGCCGGCGATCGTCTGCAGGTGACCGTTGCTGAGAAATGTTCTCGGTTGAAAGGGGTGCGTTTCAAATCGTGCCGGTGCGAGCGCCTGCATCGCGCAGGCAGCTGCTTGGCTGGACACGGAGATCTCTTCGCATTCGGAGAATGTCTGCTCCATGCTATTCGACGGGTCGATGACTTTTGCGCCGCTCATCGCTTCCCTGCTGTGGCCGCGCAGGCATTGGCCTCAGTACACTCGGCTGTCGAGGTCGCATCCGTGGTTATGTATAGGGCGACAGCGGACGCAGAAGTGGCGTTAGACGAGTGGATCAAGGATGACTGGATCACGGAGAATGGAACCCGGAGACCTACGCCAACGTGCGGTGTCGATCGGGAGAATTTGGGGCGGCTACTGGGGTTCGAACCCAGGACATCCGCTGCCACAGAGCGGCGTTCTGCCACTGAACTATAACCGCCACCTGTATGGATTATAGCATTGGGAGCTTGCAGTCGATTGCCTTGATATTGGAGCGGATGCGGATGGCATGAGCCGGATAGGCAACCAAACTCCGCGCAACACGATGGTTAGCATGTTGCAGCGAGTACGGTAAGATTGAAGCAGTCGGGGCGTGGCGCAGCCTGGTAGCGCACCTGCTTTGGGAGCAGGGGGTCGTCAGTTCGAATCTGACCGCCCCGACCATTGAAAATGCAGCACAAACCGAGCTTTTCGCACCCAGCGAAAAGCTCGCCGGTGTCGCTTTTGAGGGCGGGGAAAAATTCCGCCCCCGCCACGCCGTAGATACCCGGTATCTACCACCAGCGACGCCGGGCCGCTTTACCGGCGCGGGTCAGCCAGCGAGGGTTTTCCGAGGCTATTGCTCCGACCTCCTTCCGCTTCGCTCCAGTCGGTCTCCGCAGAGCATCCCAGTCCCCGCAATCCCCTTGATTTTCCTAGTCCAGAAGGCTCCGAACCCGGCTGTCTCCTGCACACACCCACCTGGGGGTAAAGGGAGAGTTATCTACCCGCAGATGCATCGGTTGATTGAGCAATCATCTTGCAAATGAACATTTTGTTGAAAAATCTATCTACCTGACAGGGGGTCTCGTTGTATAGTTTTCTATTCAGCATGAAACCCATTTTTCCGACCGCAGAGTGTTAAGTCATGCCTTGGGAAGTCGTGGACCTCCGCAAAACATCGTCCGCCGCGGGACCGCGGAACGAAAGCGGCTACGGCATCAACGACCAGGCCGAGTTCGACTACGTGAAAACCCACGACCCCACGCGCCTGGCCTTCATCTCCCAGCAGAACCTGGAGAAGAACCGCAAGACCGATTTCGAGGACTACCATTATCCCAAGCTCGACAATATCAAGGCCATTGCCGCCAGCCCCAACCGGGCCAAGGTCCCCGCCTTCCTTACCGAGTATTCCCCAGCGGCGGCGGCGTGGCATACGCCTGGGACGTCATCTGGCCCAACGACGGGATGGCCGGCGCGTTCCTCTTTCAATGGCAGGACGAGGGCGTGATCGACAAGTTCCCCGAACGCTGGCCGGTCCACACTCCCGGCGCTCCGCCTGCCAACTATGTGCCCGGTTCTCTGCCCGCGGTTGACGGCATTCCCTCCGCCGACCTGGCGACGGGCATGCGCCTTACCGGCGGCCCCAACGCCGTCACCACCGATCGCCGGACCAAGCCGCTGTGGGAGAACCTCAAAAAGGTCTATAGCCCGGTGAATACCACGGCCCGCTACGTTTTCCCAACGGGCGGCCAATGCGTCGTCCCGCTCCAGAACCGGTACTCCTTTACCGATCTTGCCGAACTCGCCTGCCGCTGGCAGGCGCGGGCCGGCGAGAAGGTGCTGGCCAGCGGCGAGAGCCACGTTGCCGTCAAACCCCGCTCCTCGGCGGACGCCTCGTTTCCAGCCACTCGGGGCATGGATACGCTGCGCCTGGAATTCATCCACCCCGATGGCCGCAGCGTGTACGTCACGAGTTTGAGAGTCGAATCCGCCTCGCCTTGATCTCGGAGAAGACGGTGGGTGGCTGGTGGCTCAGCCACCAGCCACCCCTTACTTCCAGGAGTTCCAGAATCGTGAAACGTCATTAAGTAGAAGATGCTTGACAAGCCGGTTGCCCTTGGTATCATGGAGGGTAGTTTCGCAATCCTGGGCACGAACCTCCTTCCCTGGCCCAACCGGGCAACGTCAAGCAGCTTACCCCACCTGGGTAGCATCAAGCAATCCCACTTCCCCCGCAGCAGACAATCCGTTGCGGGGAAACAACCCTCCCTTTTTGTTTTGGAGCCTGCCATGAGAAGACCTCTTTCTGTCGGCCCTCGCGGCCTTCTCCTCTTTGCCTTCCTTACCCTGGCCCTGGCCGTGCCCGCGCTCCGCGCCGCCGATGCCCTGCCGGCTGTCGCCAAACCGCAAGTCAATTCCCCGGTGACCGTCACCGACAACGGCGCGACCTGGACGATGGACAACGGCATCGTCAGGGTCACCGTCATCAAGGACAACAGCAAACTGCAATCGCTGGTCTATCACGGCGTTGCCATCGTGGGCCGCAGCAACTACTGGGAGCGAGTGCCTTCCGGTCGAGTCACGCCGTCGCTGACCATCGACCCCGCGAAAAACGGCGGCCAACGCGGCGAGGTCGCCGTGAAGGGCGTGAACGGACAGATGGATATTGAAGTCCGCTACGCCCTGGAACGCGGAGTCAGCGGCTTCTACACCTACGCTCAGTATACCCATCAGGCCAGTTATCCCGCCGCGGTGATTCGGCGAGAACCGATTCATCCTGCAGATGAACCCCACCTTCAATTGGCTCTCGGTCGACAAGGACCGCAACCAACTCATGATCACCAACGCCGACCAGCGCCTCGGCGTCGTGATCCACGCCAAAGAGCAGAGCATCATTGCCACGGGCAACTACAAGAACTCCGTCGAGCACAAGTACAGCTACTGTGCCATCATGTACAGGCTTCCCGCCTACGGCTGGTCCAGCACCAAAGAGCACGTCGGCGTCTGGTTCATCAACCCGAGCACCGAATACATCGGCGGCGGGGCCGAGAAGATGGACCTCGTGTGCCACATGGGCGCGACCCTTTTGGACTATTGGACGTCAGGCCACTATGCCGGCGGCGCGGGCTGCAACGTTCCCGCCGGCCAGGACTGGAAGAAGGTCGTCGGGCCGATCTTCGTCTACTTCAACGCCTTGCAGAACCCCAAGGACGCCACCCCGGCCGAGCTCGCCGCGCTCGCGGCGACGCAGGGCAATCCCACCGTGCCGAACACGTGGCACGACAATGCCTTTGCCCTCTGGAACGATGCCCTGGCCAAAGCGAAAGAGGTCAAGGCCGCCTGGCCCTACGACTGGGTCAACGGCGTGGACTATCCGCACAAAGAGGGGCGCGGCAACGTCACCGGCCAGTTCGTCCTCAACGACCCGCAGGCCGCCACGACCAAGCTGCCCGGCCTGACCGTCGGCCTGGCGCACCCGGATTATATCGGCACCGGCGGGTCGTTTGCCGCGCGGTCGGGCAACGGCAATCTGGTGAAATGGCCGCACGACGGGAATTACTACCAGTTCTGGAACGACGGCGCCGAGGACGGCACATTCACGATCACCAACGTCCGCCCCGGCACGTACACGATGCATGCCTTTGCCGACGGCGTGCTGGGCGAGTTCGAGCAGAAGAACATCACGGTCGCGGCGGGGCAGAAGCTCGAATTGGGCAAGATCGAGTGGAAGCCCGTCCGCTACGGCAAGCAGGTCTGGGAGATCGGCTACCCGAACCGCAACGGCAGCGAGTTCTTCAAGGGCGACGACTATTGGCTCTGGGGCTGGTGCGTGCGCTATCCGTTGCTCTTCCCCAACGACATCACCTACACCGTGGGCAAGAGCGATTGGCACAAGGACTGGTTCTTCGAGCAGGTGCCGCACGGCACGTCCACGGCCTGGCTGAACCCGGCGGCGAAGGACCCTGCCAACCAGCGCTTCGGCTGGGTGAAAACCGCAACCGGCGGCGAGGACATGTGGCGGACGATCGGCCGGGGCGGGCGACGACGTGGACGATCAAGTTCAACATGGACAAGACGCCGCAAGGCAAGGCGACGCTCGCGTGGCGCTGGGCGGCGCCGACAGCACCACCCTGGCCGTGGCCGTCAACGGCAAGACTGTGGGCAGCATCCGGCCCGTCTCGACCAACGA
>CAWERM010000226.1:0-6489 GCA_963810995.1 uncultured Acidobacteriaceae bacterium
GAGATCGCCGGAGGCAGCGGCATTCAGTATCGCAGCCAGACCGGACTGCCCTGGAACTAAGCCTCCTCGTCCCGGTGGAAAGCCACTCAATCTCGACTGGATGATGACCGGTCCGCAGGCCGATTTCTGGTATCCGGTCAACCCGCTGCACGCCTCCTATTCCGGCCAGTTCTACTCGGAGAACACACCGCTGGGGATCGTCGCCTGGCGCGGAGAGGTCGTTAACTCCGCCGCGGGCTCCGCTCCCACCCTCATCGGAACCATCGGCGATCGCACTGCGCTTGGTGGCTATGTGAAGATCAACGATTGGAACCAATACGAGATCATCGCTCGCGGTGGCACATTCCTCCACATCCTCAATGGACAGCTCATGGCCGTCTACATCGACGACGATCCAGCCTCATCCAACAACAATCCGGGCAAGATCGGAATTGAACTTGAGGGAACTCCCGCCAAAGTCTCGGTGCGCAATATCTGGATCAAAAAGCTGAACTGAGCATTAAACGAAAACGTTTGTCATTCTGACCCTGACCGACGAAGTGTCTGCGATTCCTTGAAACTCACTCGATAGCTACTCCGCCTTGTCGTCGATCGTCAGAATCTGCAGGCAGAGCGGCCGCTCCAGCATGCAGTCCATCTTCGCCATGGAGGCGACAGCCTTCTCGATCGTCGAGGTCAGGCACGGCTCGGTCGTGATGACGAACGGCAAGCTGTGCTTGGGGTAGCCCGGCCGCTGCAGCAGCGAGTCGATGTTGGCGCCAACCTTGGCCAGCGCGCCCGCAATGCCAGAGACGATCCCGGGCTTGTCGTCCACCACGAAGCGCAGGTAGTGCGGAGCAAGAAACTCGCCCGTCACCTGCCGCCGTCGCACCGGCAGCTGCACCGCCACCGACTTCTGCGCGACGGCCAGAATGTCCGAGACCACAGCAACCGCCGTAGGCTCGCCGCCCGCGCCATGGCCGCTGAAGACAACATCGCCGCCAAATCGTCCCGATGTCACCACCATATTCTGCGTGCCGTGCGACCACGCAATCGGCGAGGTCAGCGGCACCAGCATCGGCGCAACCCGCGCGTGAACAATGTTGTTCGTCCAACTGCGCGCGCGAGACCTGGCGAATGGTGCAGCCCAGCTCCTTCGCGTAGGCAAAGTCGACAGCCTCAACGGTGGAGATCGTCTGCGTGGCAACCGCGTCGGGATCAAGCTCCGCGTGCAGCGCGATGCGCGACAGGATGCACAGCTTGGCGCGCGCGTCGAAGCCATCCACATCGGCTGAAGGATTCGCCTCTGCATAGCCCAGCTTCTGCGCGTCTGCCAGCACAGCGGCGTACTCCGCGCCACTCTCCATGTGACTCAGAATGTAATTGCAAGTCCCGTTCACAATGCCGCTGATGCGCGTAATCTGGTCGCCGCCCAGCCCTTGCAGTATGCCCGGAATCACCGGTACGCCGCCGGCCACCGCCGCTCCATGCACAAGCTGCACCCCATGCTTTGCTGCCAGCCGAAACAGCGCGGCCCCGCGATACGCAATCAGTTGCTTGTTCGCAGTCACTACGGATTTGCCCGCCGCCAGGCATTTGCGTATCCAGCCTTCGGCCGGGTCCAGACCGCCCATCAACTCAACCACAATCTCCGCGCGCGAGTTCAGAATGTCAGCGAAGTTCTCTGTCCACACCACCGAAGCAGGCACGCACTTCGCAGCCGCGGACGTGCGCTTGCGCTCCACGTTGCGATTGAAGATATGGGTCAGCTCAATGCCGGGCAGCTTCGACGCCGCCAGCACGCGCGCCACCGAGCTGCCAACCGTTCCAAAACCCAGCAGCGCGATCTTTACCGGCGCGGTGGAGGCGGCAGGTACATCCTTAGAGTCTGCCTATAGTCTTCGCGAGTGGGGCATTGCGCTTAGTTGTCATTTAGTACTCAATTCTATCTGGCAGAGTACGCCATGCGTCGAAACTCTCCATCGCCTCGCCGGCCAGCATACGTGTCATGGGGATCCTGCGCTGCTCCATCGGGCGGCTGATTTCTTCATACAAATGAGTGTCGGCGAAGCCGGCATCGCTGGCATCAGCGGTAGAGTTGCCATAGAAAATCGCATCGCAGCGCGCCCAGTAGATCGCAGCCAGGCACATCGGACAGGGTTCGCAGCTGGTATAGATCACGCACCCGGCAAGTTGAAAATTGCCCAGCGCCTGGCACGCAGCGCGGATTGCAACCACTTCGGCGTGGGCCGTAGGATCGTTGGTCGACGTGACCAGGTTGGTGCCAGTGGCGATGATCTTGCCTTCTCGCACCACCACCGCCGCAAACGGCCCACCCACACGGGAGAGCACATTTTCCGTCGCCAGCGCGATCGCCCGATGCATGAAGCTGGGATTGCCTTCGATAATTCTGCCTCCTCTGCCGGTCGCGAAGCGCGCCGCTGCGTCCGTCCCAATTCCCCTTATACGCACGGTTTTCTATACCGCAAAGTAGCGACTTTGGCACTCCAAACTCCCGCTTTTGTCTTACCGGATTAGCAGAGGGCTTCAACCCTCTGAATCTGTCCCATGGATTGTATGGGGCTTTAGCCCACGAGCCTACTCATATGTCTGGAAGAGTACCGCATATAGTAAAGTTGTTGCCGGGCAGGAATTGAATTCGCTACGAGGGAACTCCGTTGAATCAATCTATAGATAAAGCGGCATCGTACTCGTCGCGCCGTAAAGTTCTGAAGTCAGGCGCAGCCTTCGCTCGGAGCGGCATCCCTCTCTCCGCTCCATGCGTTCGCGTCACAGAGTCAGGCCCATCCGCAACCTGCCCGCGCGCAAAGCCGTCCAGCAGGTCAAAATCTTCGACGTGCTGAAGTACGGCGCCACCGGCGACGGTAAAACGCTGGACAGTGCCGCCTTCCAGCGCGCCATCGACGAGGCGGCCGCCTACTCCGGCAAGGCCCAGCTCCTCGTCCGCGGTGGTCATAAATATTTGATCGGCACCATCGAACTCAAAGGCTCCATCGACTTCCACCTTGCCGATGACGCCCAGCTCCTCATCAGCACGCAGCGCGAGGACTATCGCGGAGGTCTGCTCGGCTCGCAGAGCGGAGACACCATGTCCGCTGCGCTCGGCGCGGTCATCATGGCTACCAATGCGCAGGGCCTCAAAATTACGCGGCACAGGCAACATCCAGGGCCGCGCCAAAGAGTTCATGGCCCGCTACGACGACGTGGGCGGTATCTGGATGCCCGGCCCATTCCGTCCCAAAATGTTCGTCCTCACCGGATGCAAGGACCTCCAGGTCCGCGACATCACCTTCGCCGAGGCGCCCAACTGGGGCCTGCACCTGCTCGGCTGCGACGGTGTGCTGGTCGACAACATCAAGATTCGCAACCTACTCGACGTGCCCAACTGCGATGGCATCGATCCCGACCACTCCCGCAACGTCGAGATCCGCAACTGCAACATCGCATGCGGAGACGATGGCGTAGTCATCAAGTGCAGCCGCCAGCCCATCGACTACGGCGAGGCCGCAAGCATTCACGTCCACGACTGCGTCATCGACACCCAGGACGCCGGCCTTAAGATCGGGACGGAGACGACTTCGGATATTCACGATATTCGCTTCGAGCGCTGCCAGATCAAGACCAGCTCGCGCGGCCTGTGCATCCAGCTACGCGACGAAGGCAACATCCACGACATCCTCTTCCGCGACATCACCTTTACCTCGCGCTTCTATGGTGACCCGTGGTGGGGCCGCGGCGAGGCCATCTCCTTCACCGCAATCCCACGTACGATGACAAGCAAAGTCGGTTCCTTGCACAACGTCACGGTGCAGAACGTTATCGGCCACGCAGAGAACTCGGTGCGAGTCTGCGGCAGCGCCGGATCGCGCGTGCATGATGTCACCATGGACCGCGTCGCCGTCACACTTGCCCGCATTACAAAATTCCCAGGCGGCCTCTTCGACAACCGCCCAACCGTTCCGGCCAACGGCATTCATCCGCACGACACTCCCGGCTTCTCCATTGAACATGCCGACAACATCACGCTGCGCAATTGCAAGGTTGCGTGGGGCGCCAACCCGCCCGACGCCTTCTCCTACGCCGTCGAGGCCGTCGACACCACCGGCCTCAAGATCCAGGGCCTCACCGGCGGCCCAGCCCACACCTCCCTCGGAAAGGCGGTCTCCATCTCATGACCACATCATCCAATCAATATCTTCCGTCTTGCTTAAGGGCACGGCTTCAGTTGTGCCGCAATAGCCTCTTTCACAGTGAGGCTTTAGCCGCTGAGGGTCGCTTTCCTCTGCTTGCCACGACACTTCTCGCAGCCTGCCTGTCCGCATCCGTCGCCCACGCGCAAGCACCCGCTCCCGTCGCACCTCCACCCGCGGCGACCGCACCCACGCCCGTCGCTGCCGCGCCCGCTGCGCCGCCTCTGCCCATCTTCAAAGTCTTCCAGTTTCCCGCAGACATGATTCCTCGCATCGACGGCAAGGATGACGACTGGGCCATGGTCCCCGACAGTTACGCCATCACACTGAACGACATGCACGACGACGAGCACAAGCACGACAAGCCCGACCCCAAGGACCTCGACATCAAGGTGAAGGTGGGCTGGGTCAAGGGCCTCAACCGCCTGTACTTCCTCTACGAGGCATACGACAACTACTGGGACTTCGCCGATCCCGGCCTGCACAACGACACCTTCGAGGTGGTCGTCGATGGCGACCGCTCCGGCGGGCCGCTGATCCCCAGCTTCCGCAACAATCCCGACCAGGACGAGATGGACGCGCACTTTTCCATGCATGGCGTGCAGGCGCAGAACTACCACATCATGACGCCCTACGAGGGCAAGGACTGGGCCATGGCCTGGGGCTGCCAGCCCTGGGACAAGGAGCTTCCCTGGGCCAACCACGCGCAGACTTACAACTTCCGCCCCGGCCAATCCGGCCACTACATCCTGGAGTTCTACATCACGCCCTTCGACTACGCCGGATGCGAAGGCCCGCAGCGTGCCGTCGAATCCGAGCTCTACGAGAACAAACTGATCGGCCTGTCGTGGGCTGTCATTGATTACGACGATGGCAATCCCAATGGCAAGAACAACGGCTTCTGGAACCTCTCCCCCGAACACAAAATGTATGGCAACGCAACCCTTCTGCGCGAGTTCCGCCTGATGCCGCTGGAGCCGCAGCTCCGCAAGCCGATCGAGGCCAAATGGAGCTTCAAGGTGCTGGACATGAATCGACGCCTGGTCGCCTTTCAGGATGAATCCGAAGGACAGATTACGAGCTGGAAGTGGGACTTCGGCGACGGTACTGACTCCAGCGACCAGTTCCCCATCCATCAATACAAGAAGGCCGAGCAGTACGTCGTCGTGCTGTATATTGAAGGCCCCGCCGGCAAGTCCCGGCTATCGAAGATATGGGATGTCGTGATTCGCTAGCGAAATGGATCTTGAGATTTGGGCGCCCCATGTTTCGCATCTGAGACATGGGTTCATCCGCCCCCACTCGCCCAAGTCCCCTCAAATCCTGTAGACTTCGCTCGCCGGCAATTCCGCGACGGGCCCGTTCGCGGACACTCCACGGAGGCCCAAAATCATGAACAATCCCGTTGCATCCAACGACACCACTCGTCGCGACTTCGTCAAACTCAGCGGCGCAGCCCTCGCCGTCGCCGCTACGCAATCCGCACGCAGCTACGCCAAAATCGTGGGTGCCAATGATCGTGTCCGCGTTGGCATTGTCGGCGGAGGAGACCGCATGTTGGGTGGCGATGTGCCTGCTTTCGCCGCCAACCAGAAGGACATGAACTTCGAGCTGGTTGCCGTCTCCGACATCTGGAAGCTGGCGCGCGAACGCGCCGTGGCCGCCGTCGAGAAGACTGCCGGCAGCAAGATCGATATGGTCCCGAACAACGAGGCGCTCTATGCCCGCAACGACATCGACGCCGTCCTCATCGCCACCGCCGACTTCCAGCACGCGCGCCACGGCATCGAAGCGGTCAAGGTGGCCGCGACGCCTACGTTGAAAAGCCCACCGCACACCGCATGGACGACGCACGCGACTTCCTCAAGGCGGTCGAAAGCTCCAGCCAGATTTTCGCCATCGGCACACAGCGCCACTGCACGCCCGCTTACATCAAGGCGGCCGAGTACATCCAATCCGGCAAATTCGGCGATATTGTCATGGTCGAGATGTCGTGGAACGTCAATCAGCCCGGCCGCTGGCGCCGACCGGACGTCGCGCCCGCACCCCCGCAGATCGGCGAGCATCCCGTCATGGGGAATCAGAGCGAAGCGACCGGGGATGGCAGAGGCCAGGTCGAGATCAGGTCGGTTGAAGACAGCTTCCTTGCGTGACGCACGCAGTCCTCTGGCTATCTCCGCATCTTCCGTTGCCTTTCGGCCTATCTCCTGAAGCCAACAGCCGATAAACATCGTAGTAGTGGCGCGAGACGCGCTGCCCCTCCTCCCCTTAGAGCAATCAAAATGAAGACACGACATAG
>CAWERM010000227.1:0-10959 GCA_963810995.1 uncultured Acidobacteriaceae bacterium
TCGTAGCGATGGTCCAACCACACCGCCGTGTCGGCCGGCTTCTCCGCGTGTCCCAACGACGCGGCGATTTCCCGGCCCTGGTGCGCCAGCACCTCGGGCGTCTGGTCGAGTCCGCCATGCACCAGGCCGGTGCGCGCCACCCGAAGCGGAACCGTGGACGCCAGGAACAGCACCACCAGCGCCAGGCACGGCACCGAGTACCGCCGCGGCATGCCTTCCAGCTTGCCGGCCGCAGCCACCATCTCCGGCGACGGAGTCTCTCCCGCGGCCAGCGCAGCGGCCAGGGGGTCGCCGCCGGGCAGCGCGGCGAGAACATTGAGCGCCGTTGCCGGCCGCTTCGCGGGATCGGGATCGAGGCAGCGGCGAATGATCTTTTCCACCGCGGGGTCGATGTCCG
This sequence comes from uncultured Acidobacteriaceae bacterium, assembly GCA_963810995.1. Taxonomy (GTDB): domain Bacteria; phylum Acidobacteriota; class Terriglobia; order Terriglobales; family Acidobacteriaceae; genus Edaphobacter. Next base: position 398 of record CAWERM010000227.1, read on the forward strand.
CCGCCACCGAGGTCATGCTTGGACAGCAATAAGCTGAAGGAGCTGCGCGAGCTGGTCGATTTCCTGAAGGAAAACGGCATCGCCGAGTTCGACATGGAGCGCACCGACCTCAAGGTGCGCATCAAGTTTGCCGGTGCCGCCGGTTCCACCGCGGCCGATCTGGCGCTGGCCCAGCAACTGGCCGCAAGCGCGTCCGGCAGTGTCTCAAGCCCGGGCGCAGCCACTGCGGAGCAGCCGTCCGCCGCAGCCGAGGAGAAGCTCCACGAAGTTAAATCGCCCATCGTCGGCACCTTCTACGACTCGCCCTCGCCCGGCGCGCCAACCTTCGTCCAGATCGGCGATCAGGTCGAAGTCGGCCAGGTCCTCTGCATCGTCGAGGCTATGAAATTAATGAACGAGATCGAATGCGACGTTGCCGGAGAGATCGTCAAGCGCATCGCCGTCAGCGGCCAGCCCGTCGAATTCGCCCAACCGCTCTTCGCCATCCGCCCACGTTAGGGATCTGAGAACGACGCAATGGAGGCAAAGTGATGAAGCAGTTCTTCAAGACGCCCATAGTGAGTCTCATCATGCTGTTACTTAGCTCTGCGGCGTATATCTGCATAAAATGGGAGAGCCCTTGGGTAGTCTTCATGATTCCTTCATTCCTGTTTTTCCTACCCTTCTTCGTCGTCGTCCTGCGGCTGAGATTGCGGAAGCGCAATCAAGACACAACTGTTGTGAATCAAGCAAAGGCGGCGAATGTTTCGTAAGATTCTGATCGCAAACCGTGGTGAGATCGCCCTGCGCGTCATCTCCGCCTGCCGCGAGATGGGCATCCGCACCGTCGCTGTCTACAGCGAGGCCGATCGCAACAGCCTCCACGTCCGCTTTGCCGACGAGGCCATCTGCATTGGCCCGCCGCGCTCTGCCGAGAGCTACCTCAACGTCCCCGCCGTCATCTCCGCCGCCGAGATCGCCGATGTCGACGCAATCCATCCCGGCTACGGCCTACTCAGCGAGAACGCCAACTTCGCCGAAGTTTGCCGCGCCTCCAATATCAAATTCATCGGCCCGCCGCCCGAGGTCACACGCCTCATGGGCGAAAAATGCACCGCGCGCCAGACCATGAAGAAGGCCAAGGTCCCCATCCTCCCCGGCTCCGATCAGGTCATCTCCACCGAGGGCGAAGCTTTGCAGTGTGCCCGCTCCGTCGGTTATCCCGTCATGCTCAAGGCCGCTGCTGGCGGCGGTGGGCGAGGCATGCGCATCTGTCGCTCAGCCGCCGAGCTGCCCGCGCTCTTTCAACAGGCATCCGGCGAGGCTGCCGGCGCCTTCGGCAACGGCGACCTCTACATGGAGAAGTTTATCGAGCGCCCCCGCCACATCGAGTTCCAGGTCCTCGCCGACGAGCACGGCAACGTCCTCTGCCTGGGCGAGCGCGAGTGCTCCATCCAGCGCCGTCACCAGAAGCTCATCGAAGAGGCCCCCAGCCTCATGGTCTCTCCCAAGCTCCGCGCCGAACTGGGCCGCACCATCGAGCGCTGCATGAAAGACGTCGGCTACTGGAACGCCGGAACCATCGAGTTCCTCATGGACGAGGACGGCAAGCTCTACTTCATCGAGATGAACACGCGCATCCAGGTCGAACACTGCGTCACAGAGATGGTCACCGGCATCGACCTCGTCAAGGCACAGATCCGCATCGCCGCCGGCGAACGCCTCTCCGACATCATCACCAGCCCCGTCACCATCTCCGGACACGCCATCGAGTGCCGCATCAACGCCGAGCACCCGGAAAAGTTCACGCCCAGCGCCGGCACCATCACCGCCTTCAATCTACCCGGCGGCAACGGCGTCCGCGTCGACACCGCGCAGTACGCCGAGGGCGTCGTCCCACCCTACTACGACTCGCTCATCGCCAAGCTCGTCTGCCTCGGTGCTAATCGCGAAGAGGCCATGAACAAGATGCAGCGCGCATTATCGCAGTTCGTCGTCCAGGGAATCTATACGTCGATACCGCTCCACCAGCGCATCTTCGACGACCCCGAGTTCCGCGCCGGTCAGTTCGACACCAAATTCATGGAGCGCTTCTTCGAGCGACAATCCGCCAACTCCAAGACAAAGGCTTAACACCGATCTTCACCGATCATGCAGATGAAAAGCGGTTGTTGTTGCTTTTGCTATTGTCAGTTTTTGGTTTGCCCATTTTTTTTGTCATTCCCGAAGGGAATCTGCTTTAGCTTTTGCCGTTGCATTTGCCTGTAAAGCGCCAAAGGCGCGCTCTATACCAGCCTAGGGCGCAGCCCTGGGTCAAGTGCACAACCAAGCACAGAGGGCTGTAAGCCCGGCCTATTCTTTAACGAATTTCAGAATCTGGACACAAGTCGTCCAACTCTTTGGCTCTCTGGGCTTTCTTCTTCGCACTCCGCCATGAAAAAATCGATAGGATAATTCCCACGACGCCAGAACCAGTAATACCGCCCAGAATCCTTGCGTGTAGATCGGCATGCGGCTTATGGATGTAAGCGAGGAGCAGACCGTCCAAAAGACCTACGATAGCCCAGAAAAGGATAACAGGGACGATGTATCTGACGAACCCAACCTGCTGCATCCGCGCCCAGCGTTCCTGCGGACTCAGATTGGCGGTATATATTCCCAGCTTCATCGCTTTTCACCTCCTGCTGCATCTCTCAAGCTGCTATCTTCGATCAATCTATTCCGTCGCATCCGTCATACTTGTAATCCTGACTCCCCTGCGCCAAAACAGCAATCCGATCCTATAGCCTGCCCAGAAGCTCAGGACGATTCCGACCGAGGCAACAACCAACTTGCCCGTAGAATCGAAGGGATGGACGTATAGAGTGATGAAATAAATCACCCCACGGAGGAGTGTGAAGATAGCACCACCAAAAATCACGGCATGCATGAACAAATAGCGCTTCTTGCCCATCTTCATTTGTCTGATCCACAGTTCGCGCTCGCGTTCCAATCGATTTGTCTGGAAAGTATCAAACATCGAATCTCCTCGCTTAAGGTGTAAGCGCGTGTTGGAGCATTACCTGTGATACTACCGCACCTCTACCCCATCGTCGATGCCGAACTCCTCGCCGCGCGCGGCCTCTCGCTCACTTCCGTTGCCAGCGAACTTCGCGCCGCCGGTATCACCTTGCTGCAATATCGCGATAAAAATGGCTCGCCTCAAGAAATTCTCCGCGCCTGCGCAATCCTCCGCAAGGCATTCACATCCAGCCCCTGCCGGCTCATCCTCAACGACCGCGCCGACCTCGCCCTCCTCGCCAACTTCGACGGCGTCCACGTCGGCCAGGACGATCTCTCCCCAGAAGACGCGCGCCGCATCGTCGGCCCGGATCGCATCGTCGGCGTCTCTACCCATACTTACGAACAGGTGCGCCTCGCCGACCAGAGCTGCGCGGATTACATCGCTATCGGCCCCGTCTTCGTAACCCGCACCAAGCGCAAGCCGGATCCCGTCGTTGGTCTCGAAGGCGTGCGCCGCGCTCGCGCCCTCACCCACAAGCCACTGGTCGCCATTGGCGGCCTCACCCACCACAATGCGCGCAGCGTCACCGATGCCGGAGCAAATTCCATAGCCGTCATCTCCGCCCTCTTCGCCGACGGCCAGACCGTCGAGCACGTGGCACGCGACTTTCTCGCCCGTCTGCGATAGAACTAAGGGTACGTGACTTCATCCCGCATCCATCAGGTTGATCCACTCCCAGCGCCGCATTTTGTGCGCGGAATGGGTCTCTTCTCCGCCACAGCCATCGTCATGGGCTCCATGATCGGCTCCGGCATCTTCATCGTCTCCGCCGATATGAGTCGCACCGTCGGCTCGCCCGCACTTCTCATTGCCGCCTGGCTGGTTACGGCGCTGATGACTCTCATCGGCGCGCTCAGCTACGGCGAACTGGCTGCCATGATGCCTAAGGCCGGCGGTCAGTACGTCTATCTCCGCCAGGCCCTCGGCCCGCTCTGCGGCTTCCTCTACGGCTGGACGCTCTTCCTCGTCATTCAGACCGGCACCATCGCCGCGGTCGGCGTCGCCTTCGGCAAATTCCTCGGAGTCTTCTTCCCTTCCGTCAGCGCGCAGAACTGGCTCTGGCACATCGCGCATGTGCCTGCGATTTCCATCGGCCCCATGGTCCTCGGCAACATGGACATCGGCCTGAACACCGCGAACCTCGCCGCCATCGTCATCATTACCCTGCTCACACTGCTCAACACCTTCGGCATCAAACTCGGCGCTTCAGTGCAGAACGTCTTCACCTCCGCCAAAGTCCTTGCGCTCGCCGCGGTCGTCCTCGTCGGTCTCATCGCCAAAAACGCAACGGCCATCGCCGCCAACTTCGGAGCCGATTGGCACAACTTCTGGGCGAGTGCGGGTTGGCACACCACCCACGCGGTGCAGGTCGGCGTCGGTGGCCCAACCGCATTCGTCGGCCTGCTCACCGTCGTCGCCATCGTGCAGGTCGGCTCTCTCTTCAGCGCAGACGCGTGGAACAACGTCACCTTCACCGCCGGTGAGATTGAGAACCCGCGCCGCAATCTCCCCCTCAGCCTCGCGCTCGGCACCGGCGTCGTCCTTCTTCTCTACATCTTCTGCAACTTCGTCTACCTCAGCGTTCTGCCCATGGCCGGCTCGCCTACTGCATCCACCCTCGCCGACCGCGGCATCCAGTTCGCCACTCAGGACCGCGTCGCAACCGCCGTCATGGAATCCGCCTTTGGCGCAATCGGTGCGAAGTTTATGGCCGCCGCCATCCTCATCTCCACCTTCGGCTGCGTCAACGGGATGCTGCTCGCCGGTGCGCGCGTCTATTACGCCATGTCCCGCGACGGCCTCTTCTTTCAATCCGTCGGCAAGCTCAGCCCGCGCAGCGGTGTTCCGGTCAACTCGCTCTGGGTGCAGTGGGCGTGGACCTGCCTGCTCTGTCTCTCCGGCAGCTACGGCCAGTTATTGGACTATGTCATCTTCGCCGTGCTCGTCTTCTACATCCTCACCATCGCCGGCCTCTTCGTCCTGCGCCGCACCCAGCCCGATGCTCCGCGTCCCTACCGTGCCTTCGGCTACCCAATTCTCCCCGCGCTCTATATCCTGATGGCTGCATGGATCTGTGTTGTGCTTCTGCGCTACAAACCCCAGTACACATGGCCCGGACTCGTCCTCGTACTGCTTGGGATACCGGTATATCTGCTGTGGAAGCGCCTGGGCCACGCCGCGATATTGGAAGATGAGTTAAGGAGACCGTAGGCCGCATGGCGAATCTGTTTGCTAAAAAGTCGATGAACGTGTTGATGGCCGAGGTCAGCGCTACCGGCGTGGGAACGCTCAAGCGATCGCTCGGCCCCTTTCAACTCACCGCGCTGGGCATCGGAGCGGTCATCGGTGCGGGCATCTTTGTCATGGCGGGCCTGGGTGCGCACTACGCAGGCCCCGGCCTCATGCTCTCCTTCGTTCTCAGCGGCCTGGGCTGTGCCTTCGCCGGCCTCTGTTACGCCGAGTTCGCCGCCATGATCCCTCTCGCCGGCTCAGCCTACACCTACGCCTACGCTACCTTGGGCGAGCTCATCGCGTGGATCATTGGCTGGGACCTTACGCTGGAGTACGCCATGGGGGCCAGCACGGTCAGCTCCGGCTGGTCCAACTACTTCGTCGAACTGCTCGACATCGTTCACGTTAAATTTCCTCTTTGGCTGGCCTACGACCACTGGACCGCGTTCAGCAAAGCGGTCGAGACAGTGAGCCGTCAGGTGATGGCCGCAAATTATCCGGCCCTCATCCCAGGCACGCAGGAGTACATCGCACAGCTCGGTCTTCTCAAGGCCGCGCCCACCGCTGATATGCTGGCGCAGGCCCACGTCGTGCTCGCGGCGCCCGTCCTCTTCGGCCATGAGATCGGCGTCAACCTCCCCGCCTTCCTTATCGCTCTGGCGGTCACCACCGTGCTGGCCATCGGCATTCAGGAGTCGGCAAAGTTCAACACCGGCATTGTGGCCGTCAAGGTCGCAGTGGTGCTTCTGGTACTCGGCCTGGGCTCGCACTATGTGCATCCGGCAACTGGGGAGTTCGTGGCACGCCTTCGCACCCTATGGATTCTCCGGCATCGGTGCGGGCGCTGCCTACATCTTCTTCGCCTACATCGGCTTCGATGCGGTATCCACCACTGCGCAGGAGGCCAGAATCCGCAGCGCGATCTGCCCATCGGCATCATCCTCTCGCTCGTCATATGCACTGTTCTCTATATTGGAGTGGCCGCCGTGCTCACCGGCATGGTCCCGTGGCAGCAGGTCAACATCGAAGCCCCCATCGCGCGCGCCTTTCTCGACCGCGGACTTCCCTGGGCCAGCGACATCATCACCCTGGGCGCGCTGGCAGGCCTCACCAGCGTCATGCTGGTCATGCTGCTCGGCCAGACACGCGTCCTCTACGCCATGGCCAACGACGGCCTTCTTCCCCGCAAGCCCTTCGCCGAAGTACATCCCAAGTTCCGCACGCCCTTCAAAAATACCATTTCTGGTCGGCACCCTCGCCGGCATCGTCGGCGCGCTCACCCCCATCGACGACATCGGTAAGATGGTCAACATCGGCACTCTGCTCGCCTTCGTCATCGTCTGCATCTCCATCCTCGTTCTGCGCCGCACCGACCCCGCCAAGTCGCGTCCCTTCCGCACACCATGGGTTCCGCTGGTACCCATCCTCGGAGTCCTCTTCAACGGCTACATGATGGTCAAGCTGGGATGGGTCAACTGGGCGCGTCTCATCATCTGGCTCATCATCGGGCTCTTCGTCTACTTCTTCTATGGCCGCAAGCACAGCCGCGTGCAGAGCAGCCTCCTCCCCAAAGGGCCTTCAGCCTAGCCACCCGCTGAATCCGGGAATTTGCTGCCGCGTACCACTCCCCTCAGTTCTCCGTCGGAGTCTTCTCCACATGGTCGATCACCAGCCGGGCCACTTTTGCTCTGCTCTTCTCCAGTTTTAGGCCAAGTTTTTCCAGCGCAGCCGAGACGGTCGCGCCGCCCTCCGGATCGGTCGCCTCACCGCTCCCCCCACCTCCCCTCGGCCCGGTTGGAATATTGATGCCCTGGTCGTGCAGGCTCGACATCAGGTCCATCATCGAAAAATCCGCCGCAGTCTGATATTTGCCGGTCAAACTCGTCATGTTCACAATCTGGCGCCCCTGTCCCGCGCCCAGCGTGTTCATCATCATGGCAAAGCCCCTCATGTCGATGGAATCGGCCTTCATGTGCATGGACGAACTCTCGCCGTCGAACTTCAGCGAGAAGCTTCCCCACGGCCCCACATAAGTAGTCGATCCATCCGCGGTCTGGCGCACCAGCACCCGCCCGTCCGCCGTGTCCATCATCGATTCGCCGGGCTTCAGTGGTGCGGACTCGTCCAGCACCTCCGCACTCGCCGCCGCGGGTTGCAGCTTCGGCCCAGCCTTCCCAATCACTAGCGCCAGCACCGGCTGGTCCTGCATCTCGATGTGCGTCTGCAGATTGAATCTCTCTTTCAGCAACGCGCGCAACATCTCCGGAACATCGTCCTTTGTAGCGCCATCCGGCAGACGAGCTTCAATGTCAAACCGGTCCGTCACCATCCACTCAGGCCCGCTGATCTCATATCGCTGCATCTTGTAGGCATACGCAATCAGGTCAGTCAGCGATTCGTAATTGAATGTCGCGCGCGTCCCATCCACGCGTAGCCAGTTCGGCTTTCTGCCCGCCTGTAGTCCCGCAATCATCGTCTGCATGTCTGGCGCGGGCGACGGCCTCACCGACGCCACATCGAATGTCAAATTACTGGTCGTCGACTGCGCCGCCTGCGTCGCGGTCGCCGTCTGCCCATTCGCCGCGCCCGCCATCATCATCGCCCCAGCAACCATTGCACCCACAATCCAACCTCGCATCTTCTCTCCTTGTTTCAAGCGTACCCTCGTTTTGCTTAAGGGCACGGCTTTAGCCGTGCCGTAAATGTGTGAATTGATACTTCGGCTTTAGCCGCTGAGGTCATAGCCCGAGTCTGTTTATGCGTCTTCATACAATCCTTGCGACCTGTTCGAAAAGCTCCCTTTACAACGCCGCGCCCAGCAACTCCTTCAACGCTGCCACATACTTCCCCAGCGCCTTGCGTCCCGCCGGAGTCATGCGATATAGCGTCTGCGGCTTGCGTCCTGCGAACCGCTTCTGCATCGCCACATAGCCCGCCTCCTCCAGCTTCAGCATCTGCGCGCCCAGGTTGCCATCGGTCGATCCCGTCTTGTCGCGCAGCCACGTAAAGTCCGCCTCCTCCACGCCCACCAGCAGCGACAGCACCGCCAGGCGCAGCTTTCCATGGACCACTGGATCGAGTTCCGGCATCTCAGGCATGGGCCTGCACCATTCCCGCCGCGCGTCGCCGCTCCAGCCACATCGCGTACAGCCCGAACAGAATCATGCCAAAGAACGAGGCGACCAGGAAGATGGCAATAATCTCATTCTGCGTGGTGAAGAAGAACGTCCCGATTCCGCACGCCCACCAGATCGCCGCTGCTAGCCCCTGCGCCCCCCAGCGAAGAATTCGTGCGCTGGTCCCATGCGCCATGCCGACAAAGAAGAGGATTGCGGCATTATAGGCAGGCAGATTTACATGGTGGCTTGAGATCGCGCCGATTATATACAGCGTGATTGCAACGCCGAAGACCTGCCACACCGCCTCAAGGCTGCGCGTGCGCTGGCTGTCGCCTCTTCCGCTCGCGCGCTGCCGGCGGCCTTTGACAACGCTGACAACGATGCCGAATGCAACGCACACTGGCCATGCCCACTCTTTAAAGGGTAGAAAAACCACCCATGTCATGGCCGCAAAGTAGATGAGCCCCCACATCACAAAGACCCATCCCCAACGCGCGGTCGATCGCCGTCCCTCTGCAATCATCGCCTCCATCAGCGCCACGCGTTGCACCAACTCATCCCGCGTCACTCCGTCTTCCCGCTCCATGTTTGTCATGCGCATCCTCCTTGTTTTCCCCGCCTTTGGGCTCCCTCGACATCGCATACAGTCCAAACAGCATCATCACGACTCCCATCTCGAACAGCATGATGAAATTCGTAGCCCTCCACGAATTGCAAACAAAGATCGCCACGCCGCCTGCCCAATAGACAGCCGCCACCAAACCTTGCATCTGCCAGCGCAGAAGCATCGCGCTAATGGCATGGGCCATGCCAAGCATCATCAGCAGTGCGGCGATGTACGAGTACTGCCAACTGAAGTGCGTCAGGATCGCGCTCGCCACATAGATCCCCATCGCCAGCCCCATCATGGCCCACACCCCCATCACCCGGCTGCACGCATCATTCCTGCTGTATCCCGTGTCGCTCTTCTGCACCATCTTGCCCGCGAAGGTCAGCACCACACCTGCGCTCAGGCAGATTGGCCACGCCCACGGTCCCCCAAAATGTGGCGAATAGTTCTGCCACGCCCACGCCGTCAGGTCCACCAACCCCCACAGCACAAAGATCCACGCGTTACGCCCCGTATAGTGCCGCCCCTCCGCAATCATCGCCTCCATCAGCGCCACGCGCTGCACCAACTCGTCACGCGTCACACTGTCTTCCTGCTCGAAATCTGCCATCGCATCGTCCCTCCACCCCATTACTCTGCATTATAGAGTTCTCTATGTCAAGAGTTATTTACACAAAACCTGACCAATAAAAATTATCGAGCGGTACTTTTTAGTTGATAGTCAAAAAAACGACCGCGCGGAAGCGGTGGCGGAAGCCACTGCCTCAGGTCTGCGGTTCCCCGACCGGCTTCGTCACCCACGGCACATTCATCTTCTGCGCCAACGCTAGTACCGCCAGTCCAACAAGCGCGCTCACCGCCGCCGCCACCTGCGCGTTGCTCATTGTCTTGTCGAAGTACAGCTTTGGGTTGATGCGCACAAACTCCACCAGGAACCGCCCTATCCCGCTCAACAGAAGGTACAGCCCGGTCAGCCAGCCCACCGGCTTCGCACGTTCACCCAGCTTCCACAGCAGCCAGAACACCGCCAGCGAAAACAGCAACTCATAGATCGGTGTCGGCTGCACCAGCGCGTTTGGCGGGACCGGCGGCACCAGCGCGTTCTTCGCCATATGCACGCCCCACGGCAGAGTGGTGTTGATGCCGTAGTCGCCATCGCCCGCCAGAAGGCATCCAATGCGCCCCACACCGTAGCCCAGCGCAGCCGCCGGGGCCGCCAAGTCCAGCATGCGCATCGCTCCCAGGCGCGCGCCCGGCACTGCGCCGGGGTCGGCCAGCGACTTCCAGCCGGGCCCCTTGAAGAACGTCCCGTGCCCCATCCCCATCAGTACCGCAATCGCCGCCGCCATGCCGCCAAACCACGCAAACCCGTCACGAAACCAGGCAAGAAAACCCATTACAACCTGCATCGGCTGGTGCCATCCCGGAGCAGCGATCGTGCGCAGCGCAAACTGCAGCTCGCTCACGTCCTGCAGCTCGTGCCACATCTTGGCCCCGATCACGCCCGCCACTACCACCGTTGCCACAATGTTGATCGCATCCGCATCCACGCCTGGCG
>CAWERM010000228.1:0-5475 GCA_963810995.1 uncultured Acidobacteriaceae bacterium
ACTTTGAAGGATATTTTGTCGCCGTCGATTTTACCTTCAGTGATGGCGATGGGATCGCCCTGTGCTCCCTGAACCGAGCCGGTGAGTTTGCCCCCATCCTGTTTGAAGGTAAATGAAATCTGGAAGTCAGCGCCACCGTCGGGGCCTGCGAACGATCCTGTCCAGGTACCTGTTACATCGGTGGCGGCCAGCGCTGTACTTGGGGTGAGCGCCATCATCAGAACGGCGCAGATAGAGAGCAGAGTCTTCATAGGGTGGTCCCTCGTTGCAATTTTGACAGCGCGGCCATGATAGACGAGCGCAATGCTCCTTGTCGGCATAATGTTGGCGGCAAAGTGACGGAATACTGCCTGGTTGTCGATTAGTTGGCCAGGACGAGGCGCAGCATGGAGGGCGACGGCGCGCCTTCAGGACGCGGCTGATCGCGGTTCTGGGGAAGCGTCTTCCAGGTGAGGCGATAGGTGACGCCGTCGTCTCGGGGGCCAGCGGAGTCCGAAGCGGAGCGGTCCACCAGCCCACTCGCAGGCTCGGCTGCCAGGTCTTCGCCTAGGTCGTCCGCGGATGCGTCCGCAGTGAGCTTACCTTTCAATTGCATGGTCGCCGGGTCGACCTCCCATACGCCGGAGCCGTAGACCTTGTGGCTGATGGCTATGGTGAGACTGCCTCCCGAGGCGTGCAGAGGGCCGATGTGGATTCCGTTGACCAGGCTGCCACCGCCGTGGAAGTCCCAACGATAGTTCCAGTTACTGGCTTGCTGGAGAACCCACCGGCCACCCTGCCAGCGAGCAAAATAGAGCTGCGTGTTCCCCGCGGTGTCGTATTTAAGGTAGGAGATTGCTAGGTTGCCGAGCGCATCGAAGCCGACGGCCTGGGTTCCGTTCAGAAGGCCACCGCGTGGCGGCGAAGGGTCCACGACGAGGCCGGGAGTATCGATAGTGAGGGGGAGCGTGAGGGGTACGCCGGCCGCTGTCTCCCAGTGGATGAGATCGCGGCTGCGCGCGTAGCTGAGGTCGTGGTTGGTCTCGGCCATGGGGGTATCTCGCCACACCCAGACCTGGTGGTACCAGCCATCCGGCCCCTTCACCAGGTTAAGAGGGTATGCGTTCATTTTTTTGCCGCCGAAGAAGAGCGGCTGATCGGTGAGCGGGTGCCACGATTTTGTGCGCTCGTCGTAACTGTTGCGGTAGGTATCTCCCGATCCGCTGCTCCCGCTGCGGAATTCAAAGAGCAGCGCGCCATCGGGCGCGTAGGAGAAGACCGGGTAGGTAACGCTCTGCTCATGTTGCCCGGTCATGGACGGGAGGCGCTGGAGCGAGGCCGCGTCGTCGGGTCGTGTAGCGCGGAAGTAGACCAGAGGCGAGGCGTGCATATTGCCCGCAACGTGCAGGTATCCGTCATGGTCGAGCGCCATGGCGATACTGTTGTGGCTGTCCCAGCCGACGGTACTGGGCAGAGTTGTGAATCTCCAGTGGCGTTGACCGAGGGTGCGTTGGGCAATGGTCATGCGGCGGTCGGCTGCATAAAATGCGACATATTGCTGGTCGCCGTGAGTGAGCAGAGCAAAGCCGACGGGATGCCCAGACCAGACCGGCTCTACATCGAGCGATCGGATGCCGGCGCGCAGGTCTGGGTTCCGCGGCGCAGATGGCGTGGGGGCGGACTGAGCGGATGCCGCGGTTAGGAGCCAGACGGCGGAGAGCAGTAGCGCGAAACAGGACCGGAGCTTCATGGCATAAGACTAACGCAGCAGACGAGTGCGGCGATTTCTGCTTCGCTGTTGCGGATTTGTGGCTGGCAAGCATCTCGCGGTGGAGGATGGCATTGAAGCAAGATTGATAGTCCTTGCCCTGCATACGCAGCACCGTACAATGCTTCAAGACGGAGGTCGCAGAACGATTGTGCTGAGCAAACCACACAGGAAAGGCCCGGCTTGAAGTACATCACATCCCTGTTACTCCTCGCGCTGGTGTTGGCTGCATTGGCGGCCTGGGCGATCTACGTCCCGATTGGCCCGGCTGTGGGCACATCCGACGAAGCTGCGACCTATGTTGACATCGCACCCGGCACGGGGACCGAGGCCATCGCCACACAACTGGAAGAAGCCGGAGTGTTGCACAGCCGCTATGTCTTCGACCTGCTGCGCGTGGTGAAGGGCGGCAAATTGATTGCGGGGGAGTACCGCTTCAACCGACCCGCGACGGCCAGCGAGGTCTATGCGCGCGTGGCTCGCGGAGATGTGTACACCATCCCGCTGACCATCCCCGAGGGCTACAACATCTTCGACATAGCCCAGGCGGTCGAGTCTGCCGGCCTAGGCTCGCGTGATGACTTTCTAGCTGCCGAACGCAGCGAAGCCTACTCTCTCATCGGCGACCTCTCGCCCAACGCGTCCTCGCTTGAAGGCTTCCTCTTCCCCGACACCTACCGTTTTCCCCGCCACGCCACGCCCGCAGAGATCCTCGCCGCTATGGTTAAGCGCTTCCGCCAGGTCTGGACCCAACTCGGAATGAAGATGCCCACCAGCGCCGAGCAGGTGATTCAGGGCGAGATTCCAAAGGGGTACATTTCGGAGATCGCCCAGACTGTTACCCTCGCTTCACTGGTGGAGAAGGAGGTTAACCAGGACTCCGAGCGGCCCCTCGTTGCCGGTGTCTTCGTCAACCGACTGGCCCAGAGAATGCCGCTGGCCACCGATCCAAGCGTGATCTATGCGGCACTGCTGGAGGGGCGGTACCGCGGTGCGATCTACGCTTCGGACCTTGAATCCCCTTCGCCTTACAACACGTATCGCCATGCGGGATTGCCTCCGGGACCGATCTGCAATCCCGGTGTCGCCGCGTTGAAGGCCGCGCTGGCACCAGCGCAGACAGACTACCTCTACTTTGTGGCCGATGCCCAGGGGAACAGCCGCTTCTCGGCAACGCTGAAGGAGCATAGCCAACAGGTGGAAGCCTACCGCCGCGCAGTGCATCGGGCCACTCGTTGAGCACTGGTTCGGAGGCGTCCCAGAGCAGCTGGAAGCCCTCTCGACATCGGGCGCATGTAATTCATATCACAGACTATTTTGCCGTTTTGTCCACATCGGGCGGTGCTGGCAGATATACTAGAAGTTTGTGCGAATGAAGATACGACAAGCCGTGGCCATAGGACTGCTCGCGATGACTCCGGCGCTGACCGGGTGCCTGGTGCATACGCACAGCGTGTTGAAGACGCGACTGCCGGATGTAGTCTACAACTCGACATTGGACCAGTTGCTGAAGCAGGCGGACGAGCGCAACTCCGCCATCCAGAGCATGACCGGCTTCGTCCAGGTGGTCGCCTGTGAGGGCGGCGCGAGCAAGGGTGAGGTCAGCTGCTACCCACCGTTCAGCGGCAACATCGTCATCGGCAAGCCCGAAGCGATCGAGGTCATCCTGAAGTACCCCATCGTAAGCGGCCGCGCCATTGATATGGTCTCCGATGGAAAAACGTTCAAGATGCTGATATCCATCAACAAATGCGCCGTAGAGGGCTCGGATGTGGTGACCAATACATCGCAGAAAGGTCTGTACAGTCTCCGCCCGGCGGTTATCCTCGATTCCCTGATGATCCCTGGCCTGCAAGCCGGTCAAGTCGTCTCCATGACCCAGGACAGCTGGACACCGCCGCAAGCCAAGAGTCGCAAGGGCATCGTCGAGGACCCCGACTACGACATTGAATTCCTCTCGCAGCCTCAGGGCCAGAGCGCCAACACCCTCCGCGTCGTGCATATCGACCGAGTGAACCTGCTGCCGTGGCGGCAGGACATCTACAACGACGAGGGCAAGGTCGCCACCCAGGCCATATACAGCAACTACCAGAAATTCGGCGAGATCAATTTTCCCACTAAAATCGAGATTCAGCGTCCATTGGATGAGCTGAGCCTTACCATTACCATCCAAAAGAAGACGACCTTCAATCAGCCGCTTTCTGAGGACCAGTTCGATCTCGGTCCCATCCCGGCAAACTACACCGTCTGGAACATGGACGATCCGGCCAGCGCGACTACAAACCCGTGCGCAGCGCATGGGACGCAATCGCCTCATTGATCTGGAGCGCAAGCGCCAACGCGGCGCGGCCATCCTCTACCGTAACCTGGGGTTGCGTGCGCCTGCGGACGGCATCTAAGAATGACTCGATCTCCAGACGCAGGGGCTCTCCCGGCTCGACCGGAACCTTGACCAGCGCCATTCCCGGAGTTGGTTGAGCGCCCAAGGCCTCGGGATTGGGTAGAGCCGCCGAAGCACTGGCCAGCGCGGCCAGTTGCGCCAGATTGAGACTGGCCGCAGCCGATACGTCGATCAGCAGCAGGTCCTGGCGGGCGAAGTCCAGCGAGAGGTATTGGTGGGGCTGAAAGAAGCGCATCTTGCGCACCCGCTCGGTGCTGACGCGGCTGGCGGTAAAGTTGGCCACGCAGCCGTTTTCAAACTCCAGGCGCACGTTGGCGATGTCCACCCTGGGGGAGAGCACGGGCAAGCCCACGGCGCGCAGCTCGCGCAGCGGTGAATCGACGAGGCTGAGCACAATGTCCAGATCGTGAATCATGAGGTCCAGCACCACATCGACGTCCAGCGAGCGCAGGGTAAAGACGCTGAGGCGATGCACCTCGAAGAACATGGGGCGGTTGAGAAGGCCGCGCACCGCGCGAACCGCAGGATTGAAACGCTCCAAGTGGCCGACCTGGACGGTGCGGCCGAGCTGGCGGGCCAGGCGAACGATCTCGTCGGCCTCGGCGAGCGTGGCCGCGATGGGTTTTTCGATCAGCAGATCGACACCGGCGGCCAATAAAATGTGTGCGCACTCCGCATGATGCACCGTGGGCACACAGAGCGAAGCCGCATCCAGCTCTACAGCCGCCAGGCAATCCTGTATCGACGCAAAGCCGGGGATGCCGTACTGCGCCGTGGCGGCGGAGCGCGCTGCTTCCTTGGGATCGACGATGGCGACGAGTTTGAGGCGCGCGCCCGCCTGCTCCAACTCGCCGTAGACACGCAGATGATTGCGCCCGAAGGCCCCTGCACCCACCACAGCCACACGCAGCGGCTTGGTATCTAGCTCTGGCAACGCACTCGCTCCAGTCACTTACTTCACCGGAGCTTCCACCGCCATGCGGCAGCGCGAGTACAGCTCGAGCAGCTCGGTCACCTGGTCTTCGGGTTTTGCCGTGGCCGTAACTCCGAAGCCAGTACTGCCGGCAGCCTTGGTGCCCACATGCGCCTGCGAGGCCACAAACTTGAGCAGATCGAGCGCGATGTCTTCGGTGCGGCGGGCTGCATTGATTGCTTCACTCATCAAAATACCTCGCTGATTCCAGACCTGATGTTAATGGCCAGCCATGCGGAGAAGCAAATCTACGATACAACCTTCGGCAGAGCTTGCTGCTTCTAACCGTCAGAAGTAAGGAGGAACTATGACCACCATCAAGTCTTTCGCAATTGCGGCAATGGCTGCTGTGTT
>CAWERM010000229.1:0-3221 GCA_963810995.1 uncultured Acidobacteriaceae bacterium
CACCAAGCTGGAGATCGCAGCCTGGCCCGCGAAGCTGGGCTGAAGGTGGCAGACAAGCCCGCCAGTGCATGCCTGTCATCGCGCATCGAGTACGGGCGCACCGTAACGGCGGAGAACCTGGGCCAGGTGGAACGCGCCGAAGAGGCGATGCATGAGCTCGGCTTCCTCCATGTCCGGGTGCGCCACCACGGTGAGCTGGCGCGAGTGGAGATCGCCAGAGAGGACCTGCCCCGCGCACTCAACCTTGCCATGCTCGACCGCATTACGGAGGCGCTGCGGCCGCTGGGATTCGTATACGTTACTCTGGACACCCAGGGCTACAGGCCGGGATCGATGAACGACGTGCTTCCGGTCTCCGCGATTGCATCCGCTCATTAGCGCATTTGCGCACCCGTTACAATCCGCCGGAGCAGGATAGAGTTTCAGGAGAATGAGAGTTTATGCGCGTTGCATATCTTGACTGTTTTGCCGGTATTGCGGGCGATATGTTCCTCGGTGCCCTGATCGATGCCGGAGTTCCGGCGCAGGTGCTGGTGGACGCGGTCGCCGCGCTGGGCTTGGGGGCAAGTCTGCGCATCGAGCGGGTAGACCGCAGCGGGATTGCATGCACCAAGGTCAACGTCTTCGAGGGCGACCACCTTGCGGATGCTCCCCCCGAACCGGTGCAGACGCAGCAGCAGGTTGAATTGAAGGCCGCTGCCCACACCCATCAGCCCAAGACGCAGCACCTGCACAAGACCGGACACCCGCACAGCCACGATCACGAACATACCCACGCAGAGGGCGAAGAGCACGCACATTCACACGACGACCACTCGCACTCCCATGACGATCATTCGCACTCGCATGACGAGCATTCGCACTCGCACGCACACGGGCGTTCTCTGACGGCCATACGCAGACTGATTCATGATGCAGCGCTGCCCGAACCGGTCAAGAAGACCGCAATCCGCGCCTTCGAGCTGCTGGGCCACTCCGAGGCGAATATCCACAACGTACCGGTGGAGGAGATCCACTTCCACGAGGTGGGCGCGGTGGACGCAATCGTGGACATCGTCGCGGCCAGCGCCGGAATTCACCATCTGAACATCGGCGCGTGGCACTGCTCCCCCATCAACGTGGGAGGCGGAACGGTGGTATGCGCGCATGGCACCTTCCCGGTGCCTGCTCCGGCCACGGCAGACCTGCTGCGCGGGCTGCCCACCTACTCGGCCCATGTGCAACAGGAGCTGGTAACGCCGACCGGGGCAGCGCTACTGCGCGCCATCGATCCTGTCTTCGGCCCGCAGCCGGCCATGCGCGTGGAGCACATCGGCTACGGCGCGGGCACCCGCAACTCCAAGGACTTTCCCAACGTCTTGCGCCTCAGCATAGGCGAGACGAGCGACGCAACCGAATCCCACTCAGCCCACAGCGATACAGTGACCGTGATGGAGACTGCCCTGGACGACCTTTCGCCGCAGGTCCTGGCCTATGTCGCCGAGACCGCGCTGGCACGCGGCGCGCTGGACGTCATGCTCACCCAGGTCATCATGAAGAAGGGACGCCCCGGCACGGTGCTCACCATACTCTGCAATCCCGCCGACAGCGCGGCGCTGGAGCGGCTGCTCCTGTCCGAGACAAGCACGCTGGGAGTACGCATCCGCCAGGAACGGCGCTCATGCCTGCAGCGCAGGCATATTCCGGTGTCGACGGAGTACGGCGAGATTCGCATCAAGCTCGGCTCGCTGGGCGGTGAGACCATGAACGCCGCGCCCGAATATGAGGATTGCCGCGCCGCCGCCGCCAAACATCGCGTCGCCATCAAGCAGGTGCAGCAGGCCGCCGTTGCCGCATACCTGCGACCGGGCACCGCGAAGCAAGGTGGATCGGCATGACCTCCTCCGATCTGCTCAAACTACTGGGCGATGTAGAACGCGGCGCGCTTACGCCGGATGCCGCGGCACAGCGCCTGGTGACTCTGCCCTTCGAAGACCTGGGGCATGCTCGTGTGGACCATCACCGCAGCCTTCGCACCGGCTTGCCTGAGGTGGTCTTCGCGGCGGGCAAAACGGCGGAACAGACAGTGGCGATCTTCACCAGCCTGGCCGCCGACGGAGTGGATGTGTTGGCCACGCGCACCAATCCCGCCACTGCACAGGCCATTCTGCAGCGCCATCCGTCAGCGGTCCATAACGAACTGGCGCGCACCGTCGCACTGCGCCAATCGCCCAACCCACCCGCCGGTCAGGGCCACGTCGCAGTCATCTGCGCGGGTACCAGCGATCTTCCCGTCGCCGAGGAGGCTGCGGTCACCGCCGAGACATTCGGCGCGCGCGTCACCCGCCTCTACGACGTTGGCGTCGCCGGATTGCACCGCCTTCTGGCCGTCCGCGACGACCTCAAATCCGCCCACGTCGTTATCGTCTGCGCCGGAATGGAGGGCGCGTTACCGTCAGTCGTAGGTGGTCTGGTCGCCGTTCCCGTCATCGCCGTACCAACCTCGGTCGGCTACGGCGCATCCTTCGGCGGCGCAACCGCGTTGCTAGGAATGTTGAACTCCTGCAGCCCCAACGTCACCGTGGTCAACATCGATAATGGATTCGGCGCGGCCTACACCGCCGTCCTCATCGCCCGCGCCTCCGCCCGCGCGCAGCGGAGCTGAAGTGGTTCCCTAGTCAGAACAGAGGCTCACTTCAGCATCTTGCCGAACTCCTCGCCAAACACCGTATGCCGCTTGTCGAAGCGGCCGCCGTCGAACTTGTCCGGCCCCTTCAGGTGTCCGATAGCCAGCAGAGCAACCACCCAGTAGCTCAGTGGAAGGCGCAGCACCTCATGCACCTTCTCCTGCTCAAAGCCCTCCATGGGAGCGGTGTCATAACCCATCACCTCGGCCATCAGCATCATGTGCGTGGTGGCGATCATCACCATCTTGTTCAACCATCCGTGCATCTCGTCGGTGGAGAAGTGCGAAAGGTAGTTGGGAACGCTGTTGCGCGCCTGTGCCGCGTAGCCCTCCGGCATTCCGCCTTCGCGCCCCTGGTACAGCATCATGTCGAGGTCCTTGCGCCAGCCATCCGCGTCGCCGCAGGCCACAATGACCGCCGACGCCTCTTCCACCTTGCCCTGGTTGTACGAGGCGGCGCGCAGGCGCTTCTTCTGCTCCTCCGACTGCACCACGATGAAGCGCCAGGGCTGGAATGCAAGAAGACGGTTTAACGAAGCCATACCACACATAACAC
>CAWERM010000230.1:0-7114 GCA_963810995.1 uncultured Acidobacteriaceae bacterium
AGGTGAAGGAGCCGTAGAGCGGGTTCGAAGTCCTCGATCTCCTGCCAGACGTGCTCGTACTCATAGCCGAATTTGAGGGAGTGCCTGCCCTTGATCCAGGAGAAGTTCACCTTGGGGTCGAGCAATGACGGGTTCTGCCATTGCGGATTGGTGCTTTGGCGTCCGAAGGAGGTAAAAGCCGCCCGAAATGGCCATCGAGGGCAGGCCGCCGGAGCGGCGCCACCATCGACCTACAGTTCTTCGTGGTAAACCACTACTCCGGCGAGCTGGACAACCACATCTTCAACGCCCTACAGTGGTCATCCCTCAGCGCTCTGCCCACCTACGACTTCCTGGCCGCCGACTACAACCTCATCCGCGACCTCGCCGACGGCAAGCTCCTCTAACGACCCGTCAGGTTGTTCCACACCATCACCAGAGAGAGCGCGATGACAATCGCCGCCGTAATCCATGCCACCCAGTTGAACCACGTCGAATTGGTGTGCTCTCCCATCAGCTCGTGCTTGTTGATCAGCTTCAGCATGAAGATCATGATGATCGGCAGCAGCACGCCGTTCAGCACCTGCGACAGAATGATAACCTTCACCAGCGGAAAATTCGGCCACAGCACCACGCCAGCGCCCAGCACGATCAGCGCTGTATAGAACCAGTAGAAGAACGGGGCCTCCTTCAGGCTCTTGTCCAGACCGCTCTCGAAGCCCATCCCCTCGCACACCGTATACGCCGTGGACAGCGGCAGGATCGACGCCGAAAACACCGACGCGTTGAACAGTCCTGCCGCAAACAGGATGCCCGCCAACTCGCCGGCCAGCGGCTTCATCGCGCCTGCCGCATCCGCCGCATCCTGAATGTTGCGCATCCCATGCACATAGAGCGTCGCCGCGCAGGCCACAATGATGAACCATGCAACAATATCGGTCAAAAAACAGCCCACGATGACATCGAGCCGCGAGGCCTTGTACTGCTTGACCGTAATCCCCTTGTCCACCACCGACGATTGCAGGTAGAACTGCATCCACGGTGCGATCGTCGTTCCAATCAAACCTATCGTCAGATAAATGTAGTTCTTGTCCTGCCACACCGTGCGCGGCGGCAGCGTTATGGTGGCCTTCAGCGCCTCGTGCCAGTCGGGATGGCTCACCACACCAGCCGCGATGTAGGCAAGATAGATGGTGCTCGCCACCAGAAAAACCTTCTCAACGCTCTTGTAGTCGCCCTTCACAACCAGCGCCCACACAGCCGCCGCGCAGATCGGCACACTAAGATATTTGCTGACATGAAACAACTGCATCGAAGCTGCAACGCCGGAGAACTCAGAGACCACATTGCCGTAGTTGACGACCACCAGCAGGATCATCATCACAAAGGTCATGCGCAGGCCGAACTCTTCGCGGATCAAGTCGCTCAGCCCCTTGCCCGTCACTACTCCCATGCGCGCCGACATCTCCTGCACCACAATCAGCGCCAGCGTCACTGGCAGAATCGTCCACAGCAGTAGCAGCCCGTACTGCGCACCGGCCTGCGAGTAGGTGAGGATTCCGCCCGTATCGTTGTCTACGTTGGCCGTGATGATTCCCGGCCCCAGCACGGCCAGGAACAGAAGAATGCGCAATCGCCATTGCCGCCAGAGCCTCATCGCCACCCCGTCCCGGCGTTCGTCCCAGACCCGCAACCCATCGCAAACCGCGGGTCTGCACCCAGTCCTTCGCTCCACGGATTCATGCCCAGCCAGTAGATACCCACCATAGGAAAGTCTTCGCCAATCATCTCAATTCATCGTCCGCAATTGCGCAATCACCTGTTCCGCATAGATCACGCCCGCAATTTTCTTCTCCGCGTCTACCACCGGCAGAGCGCGCAGATTGTACTTGTCAAATAGCTCCGCAACCTTCTTCCCGCTGGCATGAACGTCGCAGCTCACAATATGGTCATCCGCCAGGCTGGACAGAGACCGTTCCGGCGGCGCCAGCAGGGCCTTCAACAAAGGAACGACTCCGCGAAGGATATCCTTCTCGTCCACCAGAAAGATGTGCGTAAGTGTCTCCATATCGTCGCCAAACTCACGCAGCGCGGCCACTGCGTCGCTGGCCTGTGCACCCTCGCGCAGTGCGATGTAGTCCGTTGTCATCTGCCCTGCCGCCGAGTCGCCGGAGAACTCCAGCAACTCCTCCACTTCCTGGCGCTCCTCCGGGTCCATCTCTTCCAGGATCGCCTCCGACCGCTCCTCCGGCAGCTCCGCCAGAAAGTCTGCCGCCGCCGCCGGGTCCATCTCCTCCACAATCCCCGCCACCAGCTCGGTGTCCAGCGATTCGGTCAGCGATTGCTGCATCTTCGGCTCGACCTCTTCCAGCGCCTCGGCCGCCACGCCTTCTTCCAGCGAACTGAACAATGCCTGCCGCTCCGCCGGTGCAAGGTCCTCCAGAATGTCCGCCAGGTCCGACGGGTGCATCTTCGACAGCTTCTCCTGCTCGATCTTCAGCCGCACCCGCCGCGACGGGTCGCGGTCGATCAGGTCCACAAAATCCCACGGAATTGCGCTCGTCCGAAATCGCTCGGCAACCCGCTCCACCGTCGTCGGGGAGAAGCCCTTTAGCAGCCGCCGGATCGCACCACGCGTCCCCACCTCCACCTCGGCAATGCGCAACTTCAGCTCGCATCCTTGTAACCGCCCTTCCACGCCGCTCGAAACCGCCTCTGTCTCCCCCACCGGCTCCCACACCAGGTCCACATCGTTCACCCGAACCACCTTGTGCCCATGCACGTCGATGATCTGCTGGTCCAGCAGGTCACGCTCCAGCAGCAGGTACGACTCCTCCTTCGGCATCGGGGTGGCCTCCGCCTGCCCGCGCATCCGCAACCCTCCTGCCAGGGTCAGTTCCAGGTCGCCTACCGCAACCATCGTCATCGGCTCTCCTCGGCCCTTGCCCGTCATCCGCAATACCAGTCCCTGCACATGGTTCGCATCCAGCGGCGGAGATACGGCAAACTCGCGCACATGTCCCACCGTCCGCCCGCTGGCATCCGCCACCGGCGCTCCCATCAACTCGGAGACACTCGTCCTGGGGCTCACATGTTTCGTCATAGACACGCTTCAGCACGGGTCGCTCGCGCAAAACCCCTTACCCGCATCCTACCCCAGCCGGTGGTACAACTGCCTCCCCCACTATCGATTTGCACCGAACCTTTACATGCACCCCTGCAACTGTCCCCAGACCGCATCCTCCGCACAACCTTGACATTCGATAATTCCACAAGCAAACTTCCATCATTGCCGCAACTCGCATCCAACCCTCTACCGGTGCCGGCGTCAAGGTGTCCATTGCCCGATTCCACCACAAGTCGCGTCTCTCTCACGCTCGGTTCCACGATTGAGAGTGTCGATACAGTGGAGCGGACAGCCGAGGACTTCGCCCTGCGCGCAGGCTTCGATCCAGACACTGTGCCCAACATCGTCATGGCCGTCCGCGAGGCAGCCATCAATGCAGTCCTCCACGGTAATGCCTACAACCCCGACAAGCGAATCACCGCCTCCTTCGAGACCAGCTCCGACGGCCTTACCGTCCGCATCTGCGACCAGGGCGCGGGCTTCGATCCCTGCTGTCTCCCAGACCCGCTCGCCCCACAAAACCTCCTACGCGGCTCCGGACGCGGCATCTTTCTCATCCGGGCCTTCATGGATGAGGTACACTTTCGCCAGTTGCATCCGGGAACAGAACTTACCCTCATCAAACATCGCGCTCCGGCCAATCCGGTCGCCTAAGCCATAAGGAGAAACATCGCATGAGTATGAAAGTCGCAATCCGCCAAGTAGACGGAATCACCATCCTGGACCTCAGTGGACGCATCACACTTGGCGAAGGCAGCATCACCCTGCGCGACAGCGTCCGCGATGTCCTTGCCAAAGGTTCAAAAAAAATCCTGCTCAACCTGGCCCAGATCACCTATATCGATAGCTCCGGCATCGGAGAGTTGGTCAGCGCCTTCACCTCCGTCAAAAACGCCGGCGGCGAGCTCAAGCTGCTCAACCTCACCCAGAAGGTCCACGACCTGCTCCAGATCACCAAGCTATACACCGTCTTCGACATCTGGGACAACGAGGCCTCTGCCATCACCGCCTTTGCATAGAGCATTGCGCTTCGCGGTTTAGTTCACTGAAGGAAGAAAGGCCGTCGCCCGCGCGACAGCCTTCCTTCACCCTCTTACGCTACTTCGAGAAGTCCACCTTCGGAGCTTCTTTCGAGTTCGCATCCGCCGAGTAATACTCGGTCTTGGGATGGAATCCAGCCATCCCCGCCCATATATTGTTGGGAAACTGCTGAATAAATACGTTGTAGTCCTTGATCGCCGCGTTATAGCGCAGCCGCGACACCGCGATCCGGTTTTCCGTCCCCGCCAGTTCGTCTTCCAGCCGCATGAACTGGTCGTTGCTCTTCAACTGCGGATAGTTCTCCTGCATCCGCATCAACGGCAACAAGGCCACGTTCAGCCGGTCGTTTGCCTGTAGCTTCTCGTCCGGTGTGCGCGCCGTCATCAGCCCAGCCCGCGCATTGGCAATCGCCGTCAGGATTGACTCCTCCACGTTGGCATAGCCCTTCACGCTTGCCACTAAATTCGGAATCAGGTCCGCCCGCCGCTGTAGGTCCACATCAATGGCGGAGAATGACTGATCCACATTCGCGCTCAGCGAGACCATCTGGTTCCGCGCGCCCACATAGCTGCCGCCCACAAACAGCGCCACCACCACAATCAATCCCAGTACGCCCAGCACTACCCACAATGCTTTACTCATAATCCCTCGCCTTTCCTGTCTCTAGTTGTACGGCACAGCCCGCCTTACTGTTCCCTGTTCCCTGTTCCCTGTTCCCCGTCTCCTGTTCCCTGCTCAAAAACTTCCACTCGCCCCGCCGCCGCCGGAGCCTCCTCCGCCAAACCCGCCGAACCCACCACCTCCGCCAAACCCACCGCCTCCCTCGCCATCGCCTCCGCCAAACCCGCCGCGACCGCCACCGCCCAGCAGGTTGAACAGAACGAAGAACAGCAGCCCGATGTGCCCGGTGCGGATCAGCACCGCAATCACCACCAGTACAATCACTGCAAAGATCAACGCTCCAATCGGACTCACCTGCGCCTGCGGCTGCGAGTAATCCGGCTCTCTCACTGGCGCTTCGTACTCGTTCATCCCCGCCAGCGTCACTCCCGCATCGGCCGCAATCACCTGCGCAATCTCGTGCGCGCCCAGCGTAATCGCCTGGTTGTAGTCGCCCGTATGCAGCAGCGGCTGCATATCCCGCCCGATGTCTCCCACCTTCCCATCCGGCAGGACACCCTCCAGCCCATATCCCACTTCAATTCGATACTTTCTGGGCGCCAGCGATACAATCAGCAGCACCCCACGGTCCGTCCCCTTCTTCCCGATCCCCCACTTCTGGAACAACGCGTTCGCGAACTCTTCCACCGAAGGCGCCGGCAGCTCATCGCCCGCCTTCATCCCAGGCACCGGGTCTGCTTCCAT
The DNA here is from genome assembly GCA_963810995.1 of uncultured Acidobacteriaceae bacterium. GTDB lineage: Bacteria > Acidobacteriota > Terriglobia > Terriglobales > Acidobacteriaceae > Edaphobacter. Next base: position 5,513 of record CAWERM010000230.1, read on the forward strand.
CTTCCCGACCGTCACCACCGCGATCTGCGCGTGTGCCTGCCGGTCCACCTCGGTGCAAAGCTCTTCCAGGCTCTGCTTCGTCTCCGGCGACAACACCCCGGCAAGATCGCTCACATAGCCGTTCGGCGCGGGTAGCCCTGCCACCGACTCACCCGGCAGCGCCTGTACCAGCGTCGTCAGCAGCACAACGATCGTCAACCAACGCAGCGTCCGCGCCATCGCAACCCATTCTACCCTGTCCGTTCGGGAGGGCACTCATTTACGCCTGCGCAGCTGGCAATCCCTGTCTCGCCCGTATAAAAAAGAGGGCCTTAAGGCCCTCTTTTCGTAATCGGCAACACTCCGTTACTTCTTCGTAGTTGGAGGTGACGATCCCGCAGCGGGGTTCGCCGGACGCGGAGGACGCGGAGGCAACGTGATCTCCATCCTTTGCTGCGACCTGCGTGATCAACCCCAAATGCTCACGCATCGTCTGCATGGCCTTCACCACCTCCGCCGCCAACCCAGGATCTCCGGCCACCGACGCCTCCATGTAGAAGTCATGCGTCTTCTGCCGGTGCGCCTTGATGATGAAGACGAGATATTCCGTGTCGAACTCCTTGCCCGAAAGCCCGTTCAACTTGTCGTACTCCGCCTGGTCGTCCTTGCTCATCTTTCCGGGTACTATCACGCCCAGCGTGTCGGCAATCGCACCCATGTCCTTGTTCATTGCCGTGTGGTCAGCCACCAACTTCTGCGCGAGCGTCTTTACGTCCGCTCCGCCCTTCTCGGCCGCAAGCTGCCCCAGCTTCACATCCGCAATGCCATCCTGGTTGGCCGTGCGCAGGAACTCCTTGTCCGCCATCTGCCGTCCCGTCAATCCGGGAGCGCCCAGTGTCTCACGCATCGAACTTTGTGGCTCAGCAAGTACCCCACCTGTCGCCCCAGTCGGTACTGGAGCTGTCTGGGTCTCACCCGAAGGCATCGCGCCCTGCTGTTCATTCTGGTCCATCTGCGCGAGCATAACCTGCGGAAGCAGCAGCGCCGCCGCTCCAACAACAATCGCAATCCATCTATTATTTCTCATGCTGAACACCTCGCTCTGCTTCCTAATTCACACCCGCGGCCCGCACTCCCTTGCTTGGAGCGTTATCCTATCTCCATAAGCATTCAAGTAGCAACATCCTCTTTCTCCTCGCACCAACCAATCAAACTTACACCATCTCTCGGGAGTCTCACCTAGCTATGCCGCACGACAGCGCCTCCGACCCATCCAACCCTTCGACTCAGCCTCCCATCGCCCGCCGCGATCCCACCTCGACCACGCTGCACGGCATCACCCTGCACGACGACTTCAGTTGGATGCGCGAGAAGAGCTCGCCCGAGGTGCTCGCCTACCTCGAAGCAGAGAATGCCTACACCGACGCCCTCATGGCGTCCACCGCCGAACTCCAGACCGCTCTCTACAAAGAGATGCTCTCCCACATCCAGGAGACCGACGAGAGCGTTCCCTACCGCCTCGGCGACTGGTTCTACTCCACCCGCACCGTCGAGGGCAGCCAGTATCCCATCCACTGCCGCCGTCGCGCCACCAGTCCTGGGCTCAACTCTGCCTTCGACCCC
>CAWERM010000231.1:0-6315 GCA_963810995.1 uncultured Acidobacteriaceae bacterium
AGCGATCCGTATTGCGTAGCCTCGTCGCGGATGTCGAGCACCATCTGTTGCAGGGCCAACGTCACTCCCGGATCGTATTTCTTGGTGCTGACAAAGTTCTCCAGCTCAGGCTCGGGGATCGGAGCACTGCCGTCCCTGGCTGCACATAATGGTTCAGTGCTCCGGCCACTGTGTGGAGACCACCGCGAACTTGCCTGCACCTGGCTGGCGCCCAGGTATGGTTCAGCGCATAGGCCGTGGGCACAGTGCCCACCAGTATCAGCATCATCAGCCCCATGCCCTTCTGCCCGTCGTTCGACCCGTGCGCATAGCTCACTCCACCGCAGATCAGAATCAGCAGACAGCGAATGTAAAACGGCGGCGGCTCCGTCCCCTCCGGGGCCTTATACAGCCGCGGATCTTGGCCAGCAACTTGAACAAAAAGAACACCGCCTGCCGCGAAAAAGCCCACCAGCGGGAAGAGCACAGAGCGCTGAAGACCTTCTTCACCTGATCCCAGTCCACGCCCGACGTTCCCGAATTTCCCTGCATCAACTGGTTGGCCACACCCACACCCAGAATCGATCCGATCATGGTATGCGAACTCGATACCGGAAGCCCCTGTACCATGTCGCCAGGTTCCACAGGATCGCCGCTACCAGCAGCGCAAAGACCATCGCGAATCCCGAACCCGAGTTTCACCTTCAGAATCAGCTCCACCGGTAGAAACGAGATGATCGCCAATGCCACCGTGCCCGAACTCAGCAGCACGCCAACGAAGTTCAGAATCCCCGAGTACACCACCGCAACATGCGGCTCCAACGAGTGGGTATAGATCACCGTCGCCACCGCATTCGCCGTATCGTGAAACCCATTTACAAACTCAAAACCAAGCGCAATCAGCAGGGCCAGCCCAAGCAGAAGATACGGAAACAAATGCACGGTAGGTACGACCGATAGGTCTCCCCACACCTGAGTCCCGATATAGATAAGTCCACCCGCAAGGGTCAGCGAAAACACACCCAGGCCGATCTTTCCAGTGGACGACTTCTTCAGATTTTCTTCGAGTATCGAGGGCTGTGGCAGCGTGGCTGGCGTGGCCATGGATCACCTAACTTGAATTGCTGAACCATAACTAAAGCTACTCTATTCACGCTACAGTAATGTTACAGTTCCGTGAAAGATTCATTCGCCGTGCAATCGCGGTTACCAGCAAAGGGGCATCTACTTAGAGGATAATATACATATTAATCAACTATATATAGAGACATGCAGTTCTTAGGCAGACTGTGGACAAGAGGGCGCTAAGATCGAATATCGCGCATGAAAAACCGATTATCGTGCATTCAGGCTAACGCCAATCGTCACTCGCCGGGGCCTGTTCGGCAAACACCTGGTCGAACCCATCTGTCTTCTTAATCAGGATGTCGCCCAGTTGCTGCGGCTGATGCAGCAGTACGGCCTGCAACCGCACCAACTCCAGCATAGCCAGAAACATGCAGATCAACGCCCGCTGCGAGTGTGTGCTGTGCAGCAGCCGGCGCAGGCTCACCGGCCGGTCCTCCATCATCAGCCGCCGCTTCACGTAGTCGATCATCTGCGCCACAGTGACCGACTCTTCATTCACATCGAGCACGGGACGCTTGCGTAGCCGGTCCAGCACCTCCTGAAAGACGCGCACCAGATCCACGGTATCCGCGGCAATCTCCTGCTCATCGCCGGCGTTCTCGCTGCCCTCCTGCTCGCGCATAAACTCGCGCATCCCGGGGTTCGACCAGGTGGCCTCTTCGATCTGGTGCTTCTGCATCAGCATCTGCGCGGCGGCCTTGAATCGCTCGTGCTCCAGTAGCCGCTCCACCAACTCGCGCCGTGGATCATCGGCGTCCGCTCCTGTCATGTCCGATGGATCGCGCGGAAGCAGCATCTTCGACTTGATGTGGATCAGCAGCGACGCGGTATAGATGAACTCGCCCGCCGCGTCCACATCCGTCTGCTTCAACTGGTGGCAGTAGTCGAGAAACTGCGCCGTAATCAGCGCGATGGGAATGTCGTAGATGTCGATGTTCTGTTTACGGATCAAGTCCAGCAGAAGATCCAGCGGCCCATCGTAGACCTGGCCCACCATGATGGAGAACGGCGACTGCGAGTCCTCTTCGCGTTGCGTCTCGCTGCTTGCTGCGCCTGCGCGCTTTGGCTCTTCCTGCTGCGTCACTGGACCGGGACGCAGCGTAAACGGCTCTGGCAACGGAGCGATCGCTTCATCGGCAGACATGGACGACGCAGGAAGAGTACTGGCCGTATCGGCCTCTATCTCGCCGTGTGGCTCGCCTGCTGTCCCTTCGCTCAGGGTCTTATCGGCCATCGCTATCCCAGCCTCACTGCGGACCGTACTTGCTGCATCGTCTGCTCGGCGCGTGCGTTGGCCCGCACCGCGCCCTGGTCGAGTATCTTAGCAACTTCTTCGGGATGCGCCTCGAAGTGTTGCCGCCGCTGCTGGATCGGCGCGAGTTCCTTCACCACCGCGTCGGCCAGCCAGCCCTTGCACTGGATGCAGCCGATCCCCGCCGACGTGCAGCCCGCGCGGACTTCGGCCTGCGTCTCTTGCGAGGAAAAAACCTTATGCAGATCGAAGACCGGACAGACATCCGGGTTGCCCGCGTCCGTCCGCCGCACGCGCGCTGGATCGGTCACCATGGTCTTCAGCTTGGCTCGCACCTCCGGCTCCGGGTCACTCAGCAGGATCGTGTTGCCGTAGCTCTTCGACATCTTGCGCCCATCCGTTCCCGGCAGCTTGGGCGAGGGCGTCAGCAGCACACCAGGCTCTGGAAAAACAGTTGCCTTTCCATAGATCGGATGCGGTAACACTAAACCCGTCAATTTTGATGACGCGCGCGCGCCGATGTAGGGAATCGCAGTTGGATCATTCAATGCCTCAAGTAATTTTGGCAACAACTGGGGGGGAACTTTCTTTCGGTCTTTGGGGTCAGATAAATCGACATCTATTGTTTCGCCTAGCTTATAAAAGCTATTGAACCGCCGCGCGATCTCGCGGGTGATCTCGACGTGCGCGGCCTGGTCCTGGCCCACGGGGACAAAGTCCGGCTGATAGAGCAGGATGTCCGCGCTCATCAGCAGCGGGTAGCCCAGAAAGCCATAGGTTGCGAGGTCTTTCTCCTTGAGCTGCTCCTGCTGGTCTTTATAGCTGGGCACGCGCTCCAGCCAACTGAGCGGCGTAATCATCCCCAATAGCAATGCCAGCTCGGCGTGCGCCGGGACGTTGCTCTGGATGAAGATGGTGCTTCGGCTGGGATCGAGTCCGGCGGCCAGAAAGTCCAATGCAACCTCGCGTACATTGGCCGGCAGCTCGCTGGTGTCGGCGTAGTCCGTGGTCAGCGCATGATAGTCCGCAATGAAGAAGTAGCATTCGTACTTGGGTGTGCCGTCGTCGTTGGTTGCGTTTTGCAGATCGACCCAGTTCTTCAGCGCGCCCATGTAGTTGCCCAGGTGCAGCTTGCCCGTGGGCCTCATGCCGCTCAGTACGCGCCGCGCCGCCGGTTGTTTTGTCTCTTCGCTCATCTTTATCTCAATCGCAAGGGTAACAGGATTCGCCCCCTCTACAGCGACAGCAGCAGCCGGTCGTAGAACCCCAACAACGGGTAGTAAAAGCTGGCAATCCAGCGTCCACCGAAGAGCAGAAGGACGATGAGGCCATACATGCCAATCTGGTTGTAGATCTGCTCTACGCGGTATGGCAGGAAGTGGCGCAGAACGTGGCTGCCATCCAGCGGCGGAATCGGGATAAGGTTGAAGACAAGCAACACCAGGTTGATAAGCACGCCGTAATAGAGCAGCATGGCCACGGGGAAAAATGGAAGCGAGCCTAGATCTACGGACATGTGATTTGCTGTCGCCATTGCCGCGGCAATGGTAATCAATCCTGCGGGAAAAGCATGCTTGAAGACGATCAGCAGAAGCAGAGCGATGGTGGCCAGGACGAGGTTGCTGGCCGGCCCGGCCATGGATACCAGGATGTCGTCGCGCCGCAGATTGCGGAAGTTGCGCGTGGTTACCGGACAGGGCTTGGCCCAGCCAATCAGCCATCCGCCAGTAACCAGCGAGATCAGCGGCACCAGTACCGAGCCTACCGGATCGAGATGCTTCATCGGGTTCAGCGTCACGCGTCCCAGCATGTAGGCTGTCGGGTCGCCCAGGCGCATGGCTGCATAGGCGTGCGCACTCTCATGCACCGAGAAGGCGAGCACCAGGACCACCACCTGGAAGAGGATCAGGACAAACTCCTGCTGGTTCATCCCTCCAGTTTACAGAATCGCGGCGCGGGGCGGCTTTTGTGGCTACTCAATGGCAAACACAGCGTAGACCGTCGCCGTCTTGGTAATGCGCGCCGGCGAAATAGCCAGCGGTAGCTCCGAGTATAAGGAGTTCTCTATCGTCCCTCCGAGTCCCGCTGCCACTCCGAGCCTTGTCTGCAGAGCTGGCGCCTGGTTGCTGGCAAAGAGTAGCGCTCCAAGCTTCACATTCAACCCCTTCGCCATCGACTCTGCCACAGTCCGTGCCCGCTGTAGCGCTTTTTCCGCTGCCTGAGTCTGTAATGCGTTCTCATCTTGCACGTCCCAAGCAATCCGTCCACTCTGGTTCGCGCCCGCCTTCACAGCTACATCCAGAACGCGTGCCGCGTCCGATGCATTGGTATGCACAGCCCAACTCTGCGTCAGCGACCATTTTCTCTTCGCCTTCTCATCCGCTGAAAGCTGGTTCTGCTGAAACGGTTGGGCCTCCGCCAGATTCTGGTTCTGGCTCTCGATCGCATCGGAAGTCACGCCTTCCTTTTTCAGGGCATCCATGATTGCATTGGATGTCTTTGACCCGTCCTCATACGCCGAGTCGTGGTCAACACCATAGACCACAAATCCTACATACACGGTCGCGACTTCCGCCGTTATGGTTACGCTATCTGTCGCTGTAACCGCAATGGTTCGGTTCTCCTTACTCACCGTAATGCCATCACCCAGCGACTGTGCATTCACCGTCCAGGAAGCAACGGCACTCGTCAGCGCAAGCACTGCAACCATACGCATCATCTTCATTGGATTCACTCTCCAGAACTATCTTCTGCCCCGCTCAATAGGTCCGCCAGGGTCTTCTTGTGCTTTGGCTTGGTGGCGGCCTTCTGCTTTGGGTCGGGAATAACACGCTCCGGCGGCACAGGGCCGACGCGATCGCGCGCGTTCAGCTTCACCGCCTTGACCACCGAGAAGACCCGCTTCTTCGACTTGCTCATCGCTCAATCCCTTGGCAAACAGAGTACTGCGCCGCAGTCCCGATTATGCAATACTTTTGATTGCAGTAGTATGTCCGGAATTGCCATACCGAACCAGTTGGCAGCCAATCCGGGAGGGGACCCCAGCATGGAAGAGCGCGATTTTTTCGACGAAAAGCCTGAGCAGAGAACGCATACGATGACCTGTCCACACTGCGGCCAGGCGGGCGAGTACCAGATCGGATGGCTTGTCCGCCGCAAAAAGGCGCAGCTTCCGCGCAATGCCGACGAGCGCGACCGGGCCCGTTTCGCCAAGGCGCAGAGCTACATGGTGCGCACAGACGACCTGGTGGGATGCAAGAACATCCGCTGCCGCAAGCGCTTTGAAGTCGCTGGAATCCAGTCGGTTGCTTTCCTCTAAATTTCCAGTCAACGTCTGCATCCTCTCGGCCCAGTTTGCGATCCAATAAGAAAAAGCAGCTAGCCGCAGGAGGAAAGTCTTGGCCAACACCCTGATCCCCATTGAGGAACGCACGCTGACCCCGCAGCAGGTGGAGACGATCGACCGGCGGCGACGGCGCGGCCATCTCTTGCTGGTGCTCTGCTTCCAGTGCCTCATCGTCGCGACGCTGGTGACCCTGTGGAGCGGGCAGGACCTGACCTACTCGCCCGGCTGGGTGCGTCCGATGTTTTACTGGAATGCTATTCTCTTCCTGCTTGCCCTCGTCTTTGGCGTGGCTGGCCTTCGTCTGCGCCGCGGATCGAACGAGTTTCTCAGCTACTAAACCTTATCTGCTACCAGTTTGCCTCCAAGGGCGTATAGCCCGTAGATGATTCTTTGTGTCCGCACGGCATGCGCTGCGAATGCGCGTCTGCGTACCGATGGGCCGTCTGTAGGACAATAGAGCATGGCGCAGAATCGGCTACCGCTGCATCACATCCAATGTGTGATGCGTTGGGCGAAGCGCAAATATCTGAGGCAACAAGACGACATGGCGGAAGCAACTCCATCGCAGGGCGAAACAAAGGCCGCATCGCGGGTGGTCGGTATCGACCTT
>CAWERM010000232.1:0-3009 GCA_963810995.1 uncultured Acidobacteriaceae bacterium
AGGTTGTGCCAGCCGTCCTCCAGGCGGTTCTCCAGTGTGAGACCGGAGTAGAGGTCCTGATCGCCCTGTTTCCCGTTGGCGGAGATGCCATAGAAGTCGTGCGCATCGGGCAGACCGGAGGCCGAATCCGCATTGCGCAGGGTTAAGCGCGCCTGTGTGTTGGTGGCGATGTTGTAGCCGAGGTTGGTCAAGGCTGTGCTGGAGTGGTACTCATCCTGGGGCAGAGCATTCGAGGTGTTGAAGCGCGAGAAGGCAGTGTAGTAGTCGAGCTTCTGGCGCGCACCACTCATGGAGATGCTCGTTGCGGTAGGAATGGAAGTTGCCCGCATCGCCGGAGTAGTCGATCTGCGGCTTGGTAGCCGATCCACGCGGCGTTTCCAGATTCACCACCGAGGCCCCGGCATCGGTTCCGTAGAGCGCGGAGTTGGGGCCGCGATAGAGTTCGAGGCCCGCCAATCCGGTGGTGGAGACGGTTCCGAAGTCGAAGGTCCCGCCCACGTCGTCCGCGGAGATACTGTCGATGAGTACTTGGTTGGCCGTGGAGTTGCCGCCGCGCACAAAGAGCGAGGTGATGCCGCCGTATTGGCCGGTCTGGACAACGGCGACGCCTGGAGACTGGCGCAGAGCATCCACCACGCCGACCGACGTTGCCAGATCGCTCTCGGAAATCAGTGTTACCGCCGAGCTGGACTGCTGGACGGGAGTGGGTAGGCCGGTGGCCGTCACCGTGATCTCCTCGTGCAGCGACGCAGCCTCCAGCACGATGTTTTGCGTAATCTGGTCGGTCGAGCCGCCGTAGAAATTCTGGCCGATGCCGGGATAGAAGGTCAGCGCAGAGGTCAACAGAACGAAACGGCCTGCCAGGGATGAGCGGATCTCATAGTTGCCGTCCACTCCGGCGATGCCGATGGCCACCGGGCGCGGCCCCTGAATGAGCTGGACGCGCGCACCGGGAACAGGGCGGCCAAGCGCATCGGTGACCACGCCGCGCACTACGACCGCACGCGCGGAAGGAATGGAAAGGAGAAAGAGAGTTGCGAGCAAGTGAAAGGCGACGATCGCGGAAGGCGATCGCAGAAGAGATGCGGCCGAGAGTCGGCCAGAGACTGAGGACATGTCGGAACTCCTACGCTCCCCCCCGGGAGCGCGGTTACAGCGGTGCAACAGTGCGCATCTTCCGTCAAATTGCGGATCGCGTGGATTTCTCGCAAAGAAAACCACTCTTACACAATCTTCGTCAGGCCAAAATCACTGTGGAACCGCTCTGTACGCGGCGAAACCGGTCTCCTGACTTACGCGGGTGCATGTCGGCCAAAGACTGGACGCTTCCCTTCCCGTTGCCTGGCGGCTTCAGTGGGAGGATCCTGGCTAGCATTCACGCCTCTCCGAGCTGGCTGGAGCGGCGTGCGCGATCACAGTTGCGGGGCAGTGGCGGAGTTTCACCGCGCTTCCCGAACATTCCGTTGCGGGCAAAGGTTGTGGTGGCGCGACTGGCGGTTTGTAGCCCAGACGCAGGATTTGCGATGAGTCCGGGTCTACGCGGACTCGTCCATCTTGTGCAGCTCTTTGCCGGGCTTGAAGCGAACGGCCTTGCCGGGAGCGATACTCACCTCGGCTCCGGTGCGCGGGTTGCGGCCGATGCCTGTCTTGCGGGGCTTGACAGTGAACACGCCAAAACCGCGCAGCTCAATGCGCTCGCCCGAAATTAGGGTCTGCTTCATGCTGCCGAAGATGGTGTCGACCGCGCGCTCCGCCTTCGTTCTGGGAAGTCCGGTACGCTCGACGACCCTCTGGATCAGGTCTTGTTTAATCAACTTGGGCCGCCTCTCTCTGACGCAAATTGCAGACAGGGGGCAATTAAAGGCCACACTGCGCTGCTAAGTGTGATGGTAGGAACTAAGCCGTCGATTGTCAACGCGCGAATGCTGCCGTAAGATTTGGCTATGCAAAACGATGCGGACTGACCCAGTTGCCCGAGCGCCTAGTGGCGCCTGGGGAACAGCCAGGAACGGACCGCCGAGAGGCAATAACGACCGAGATGGCCATTAAGAGCGACCGCTGGATTCGCCAGCAGGCATTGCAACACAAGATGATCGAGCCGTTCAGCGAGAAGCAGGTCAGCGCGGGCGTCATCAGCTACGGACTCTCCTCCTACGGGTACGACCTGCGGGTCAGCGATGAGTTCAAGATCTTCACCAACGTGAACTCCGCGATCATCGATCCCAAGGCGTTCGACGAGCGGTCGTTTGTCAGCGTGCAGGCGGCGAGCGTCATCGTCCCGCCCAACTCGTTCGCTCTGGCGCGCTCGATCGAGTACTTCAGGATTCCGCGCGACGTGCTCACCATCTGCGTGGGCAAGTCCACATACGCGCGTTGCGGGATCATCGTCAACGTCACACCGTTCGAGCCGGAGTGGGAGGGATTTGTGACCCTGGAGATCTCCAATACCACCCCCCTGCCCGCGCGCATCTACGCCAACGAGGGCCTGTGCCAGATCCTCTTCTTCCAGTCCGACGAGGTATGCGAGACCAGCTACGCGGACCGCAAGGGAAAGTATCAGAAGCAGCAAGGCATCGTCCTGCCCAAGCTGTAGCTTCCTCCAGCCGGAACGATCGGGTTGAATGGGAATGGTGTCGCGCTGTTGAACGAACCATGCTTCATGCCGTCGGCGTGAGCGGACCATGCGGATAGAAGAGGCTTGAGTTGGATGGACGAACCTGCTGCAAAGCGGATGGACCGTATAGGCGTGGTGGCCACCGATCCGCTGCGTGTGCTGGGTCTACAGTCCATCCTGCCGAAGTATGAGATCGTGCCCCTGACGGTGCCGGGAGCGCTGGACGATGTCAACCTGTCGCTGGTACTGGTCGACGCTGAATGCACCAGCCACCTGTTCGAGCTGATCGCCACCTTCCGCCATATCCGCCCACAGTTGAAACTGATTGTGCTGGGCACGGAGACCGGTCCTGAATACATTCAGCGAATCATCGGCACGGGGGCCAAGGGATACCT
>CAWERM010000233.1:0-3683 GCA_963810995.1 uncultured Acidobacteriaceae bacterium
CGTTTGAGGATACGGCGGGCGGCGAGGCCAAGGCGGTGCTGCAGGACAGCATCGTACTGGATGCGACGATCAATCCCGACTTCAGCGATATCGAGAGCAATCAGCCGCAGTTCACGGTGAACCAGCGTTATCCGGTATATTTCCCGGAACTGCGACCGTTTTTCCTGGAGAATGCGAATTACTTCGCAACGCCAATCTCTCTGGTGTACACGCGGAACATTGTGCGACCGACCTTCGGCGTGCGCGCCACGGGAAAGGCAGCGGGGACGAACCTGGGGTTCTTTCTGGCCGACGATCGCGAACCGGGAGAGACGTTCGCACCAGGCGACCGGGACTTCGGAAAGAAAGCGATGTTCGCCGTGGGGCGCGTCTCCCAGGACCTGGGCAAAGGATCCAGTATCGGTGCCATCTATACCGACGAGGAGTTTGCCGGGAGCTGGAACCGGATCGGCGGCATCGACTTTACAGCCAGAATGAACGATAAATGGACGGCGCAGGGGCAGGCGGTGGAGAGCTCGACGATGACCCCCAATCTGACGGCGAATGGTGGTGACGCGGCTGCTTATTCGGCAGGACCGGCAAGTTATCTGGAGTTCACCCACCAGTCGCATACCTGGTTCTTCGATGACACGTTCAAAGACTACAGCAAGGGATTTCAGAGCCAGGTGGGATTCATCCAGACGGCGAATTTCTACGACGATCACAACCACGCGAGCTACAACTGGTATCCGAAACACAGAGTGATACAGAGCTTTGGGCTGGAAGAAGACCAGCATGTAGCGTATGACCACCAGGGTAACCGCATCTATCACTACTCGACGTTCGATCCGTTCTTTCTATTGCCGGGAAATGTGGTGATTGCTCCGTTGGTGGGCGAGAATTCCGACACCGTAGGGCCACAGGACGGGTACGCAATTCCAGGGAACATCAACTTCACGGAGAACTTTGTCGGCTTCGTTTTTCGCGGAGCGCCGCTGAAACACTTAAACCTGAATTTTCTTGGTTTCCGCAGCGGAAATGTGAACTATAACCCCGCAGGTCCCGCGCCGACCCTATTGGATGAGGAGAGCTTGTCGGCGCTGCTCACGGTTTACCCGACTCGCTCGCTGACGATCGACAATACATATCTATTGGACCGCGACCATGAAGCGCATGGCGGGCAGGATGTGTATGAGAGCCAGACGTTCCGCACCAAGATCAATTACCAGTTCACGACGGCGTTATCAGCAAGAGTGATTGTGGAGTATGACTCCACGCTGGTGAATCCGATGGAGACGTCGCTGCCGCGGACGAAGGAAGTCGGCACCCAGGCACTGTTGACCTGGCTGCCGCATCCAGGAACAGCGATCTATATCGGCTACAACAATGACATTCAGAACCTGGACAGGTCGTTGTGCAACCGGCTTCCTGGTGGTAGTTGCGACCCAAGCAATCTTGTGGCGCCAAGGTCGCCGAACGATTTATTAAACGATGGGCGGCAGATCTTTATCAAAGCGAGTTATCTGCTTCGGTTTTAAGGGCCTGGATGCGAGGAGAGACCCGAATGGGTGGGCACAAATGGGCACGCGAAGAAATCGCAACTCCTGGACTTCCTGAAGTGACGATGGAAACCGATAAAGCGATTGGGGAGGGATGGTGGGCAGTGAGGGACTCGAACCCCCGACTTCCTGCTTGTAAGGCAGGCGCTCTAACCAGCTGAGCTAACCGCCCGTGGTGTGCGGGACAGACCCAAGTGTAGGTCAGCGCCATGGAGCGATGCAACGCGCACAGGGTCCCAATCGTGGTCACTGAGATGAAATTGCGAAATCCATTTGCCGATAACACCTCCCGCGACCGGCGCATCGCAACCAGTCTGAGCATTCCGAATAGAATAGCGTCATGTCCTACGTTGCAGCGGTCGAACATCTACAGAGCCTCGGCCAGGAGCTTGCCCACACGGCCCCGCGGCGGAAGTTCGACCTGGCAACCATGCGTGTCCTGGCGGCTGCGCTGGGCGACCCTCAGAAACAGTTCCCCGCCGTGCTGATTGCGGGGACCAACGGAAAAGGGAGTACCGCGGCGACGCTGGCCAGCATCTGCGCGGCGGCCGGCCTGCGTACGGCGCTGTATACTTCGCCGCATCTGATACGGGTGACGGAGCGCATACGAATTGCTGAAGCGCTGGAGGGCGCGTGCGGAGCGCGGTTGCTCGACATTCCTGAGGAAGACTTTGCCCGGCTCTACTTCCGTGTGGACGAGACGGCACAGCGGCTGGTTGCGAGCGGCGAGTTGCCATACGCTCCCAGCTTCTTTGAAACGCTGACCGCGCTGGCCTTCCTATACTTCGCCGAACGCAATGTGGGGATCGCGATTCTGGAGGTGGGGTTGGGAGGGCGGCTGGATGCGACCAATATCGTGGACCCTATTCTCTCGATCATCACCGACATTGCGCTGGACCATCAGGAGTATCTGGGCGAGACAATTGCGCAGATAGCTCGGGAAAAGGCTGGAATTATGCGGGCGCGGGGATGCGTGGTGACGCTGCCGCAAGATTCCGAGGCTAACAAGTCGATTGCCGATGCAGCGGCAGTGCTGGAGACGCGTGTGGTGAATGCAGTCAAGTATCTACCGGCAGACAGCTTCGCGGCTGACTTCGACGAACAGATACCGAGCGCTCCATTGCGCGCGAACCACTATGAGATTATGTTGGGGGACGAGCGGCTCCGAGTACGCTCACCGCTGGCCGGAGCGCACCAGCAACGCAATCTGGCGTTGGCCATTGCCGCAGCGGTGGAATTACGTAACAGTAGTAGTTACACTCTTGCAAATACGGCGACAGCATGTAATAATAATAGTTACAATATTACGAATGCCGCGATTACAGCGGGGATTGCCAATACCGCTTGGCCGGGACGGCTGGAATTTCTGCCTCCCGACGCGCTTCTGGATGTGGCGCACAATCCAGCGGGCGCATGGGCATTGCGGGCGGCCATCGTCTCGCTTCCGGCGGAACGTCCACGCACACTGATCTTCAGTTGCCTGCGCGATAAAGACGTGTCTGAGATGGCACGGATTCTGTATCCAATGTTCGACGCCAGTGGAGGACGGCCGCACGACCATATCGTGTTCACACTGATCGACAATCCGCGCGCGGCGAGCATCGACGCCTTGCTGAACTCCGCCCGGGCGCTGGGGATCCGGGCCCATGCGGCACGCCGTGCAGACGAAGCGTTACCTTTGGCCCGGCACCTGACACCTAACGGCGGACTGATCGTGGCGACCGGCTCCATCTATCTGGTGGGCGCTGTGCGGGAGGCGGTGCTGGAGCGATGAGTGAGAGCCGGAGTGTGGTTGAATCCGAAGTCGATTCGAGTGGAGCGCCGCCCGAGCACAGGATTCCTGCGCATCTGCGCTATCTGACGATCTTTGTGCTGATTCCGCTGATGGCACTCGCGACAGCGTTCTTTGGATGTATCTGGTTAATATGCGGGCTGTGGGACCGAAGTGGCCGCCAGCAAAACCTGGTGGCACGGGCGTGGGCAGCGGTGATGCTGCGCTGTGCCCTATCGCCGGTGCGAATCGTGGGCGTAGAGAAGCTGAGGAATTATCCCGTCGCCGTGTATGCCTCGAACCACCTGAGCTACATGGATACGCCGGTACTGTTCTCCAAGCTGCCGTTCCAGTTTCGCATTCTGGCCAAGCAA
>CAWERM010000234.1:0-4173 GCA_963810995.1 uncultured Acidobacteriaceae bacterium
AGTACTACGACGAGCATCAGAGCGAGTTCGTGCGCAAGGCGGAAGTTTACCTGAGCCAGCATCTGATTTCCACCGAGGGCAAGAACGCCGAGCAGGTGGCCGCCGCCGATAAGAAGGCGAAAAGCTGGCGGCGCGGGCAACAAGGGCGAGAAGTTCGAGCGTGCTGGCGTCGGAGAATTCCGACGACCCGGAGACGGCGCGCGACGCGGACATCGCCGCCCATCCAGCCCGACCAGTTGCGCTCCGAGCTGAGAGACGCGCTCGCCAAGACCAAGAAGGGCCAGGTTACCGACCCCATCAGAACCCGCAGGGTTTCCTGATTTTGAAAGTCAACGACCGCTTTGACGAAGGGCTGGAGCCGTTCGACGAAGCTGAAGACCGCATTCACGAGTTTCTGGCGGCTCCGCTGACGGGGCCCAAGATGAAGGAGTACCTCAACCGGCTGCGGCAGGAAGGCTACCTGGAAATCAAGGAGGGTTACATCGATACCAGCGCGGCCCCCGGAATTACCCCGTCCATGACCCTGCCCAGCGGTGATACAGGTGACGGCCTGAGCACGGGGCGCGTTACCTTCGACCTGGATAGCCGTTCAACCCTCAGACTTAGCCGCTCCGTCCTGTTGCTCGATCTCGGTGGCGGTGACTCCACGAGTCTGTTCAATCGCCTGGTGACCCGCAACTACACCACGCTGGGCTATCTGGCCCACTTCCAGCTAGGCGTGATGATAGCTTTGCCTTTGCGCGGCACATTTCAGACTGTGGCTTACGAACAGCTTCCGCTTGGCGACAGCAAGATCTATTCGACTCTGCCACGGCCTGGATTCCCTCAACCTAGCGGTGTCTCCGGCCAATCCACCGTCGTCTCCGGCCGCAGCGTGAGCGAGGACAACGGCTTCACCAACTCTCTCTTGGTGCCTCTGACATCCCACTGGACGCTGCAGGGATACTACAACCGCAGTCTCCGCCTCAAGACCGACACCGTAGGCATTGGGATCGCGTTTGTTGCGCGTGGTCAGGCGGCACGCAGAAGGCGGCAGCTTTCCTACTACGACCAGCTCCTCAAGCAGTAGACCTGAATCCCAGCACATGCGGCGCTGTCCTTGTGCATCGAGCCGTGTGATAGCCTCATAGAGGCTTTCCAACCGCGGAGAGATGGCCGAGTGGCTTAAGGCGCACGCTTGGAAAGCGTGTATACCGCAAGGTATCCAGGGTTCGAATCCCTGTCTCTCCGCCAGCACCTATCGTATCCGCAGTTCCCCCACCCCATCACCACGGCTCTCATCCGACAGCGTACTTCGTACACGTCTAGAGATGGAAAAAGTCAGACGCTCCGCTGACTTGTCATTTGCGTTGGATTTTCAGGAGGGGGTTGTTGGTGGACCTGACCGGGATCGAACCGGTGACCTCTTCCATGCCATGGAAGCGCGCTCCCAGCTGCGCCACAGGCCCACACTAAAAAGGACTTTCCCTATTCTCAGGGTTGCAGCACGTTCAGTCAATCTCTGGACAAATCTTCGTTCACAGCGGTCGCAAGATTGACCGCATGCCGGAAGACCGAAACCAGGCCCGTGCCAGCCCTTCCGCAACCGGCTTTGCATCTATTTGTGCTGCAACGGGAACTAATTCCCCACTTCCCGGTGTCTAAACTTGTAGAGTGAGCGAGCACTCAGCCGTCGGCGGCGCACCTCCGCTCACTGTTCTAGATAGGCGTTGCACGCTTCGTCGACAGCACCCATGCAGGTCGGCGCAGCCTGCGAAGGTTTACAGTCGTTTCATTGAAGTCGTAAGGTAGAGGAACCCGAAGATGCAGGCGGGCGCAACAATGGACGATCTGACGATCTCGATTGGCCTCCCAAGTGAAGAGGCCACTCTTGTGTCCGAGCTTCAGAGCGGCTCCGAGCGTGCCTTTGCCCAGTTGATCGACCGATACCACCAGCCAATCTATTCGCTGATCGCGCACAACCTGCAGGACCCAGCCGATGCCGCGGACATCACCCAGGAGGTCTTCCTGAAGGTCTACCGCTGCATTGGCGGATTCCATGGCGAGGCCAGCCTGCGCACCTGGCTCTACCGCATCGCCCTGCGCGAGGCCTCCAACCAGCGCCGATGGTGGTCGCGCCACAAGCATCCGGAGATTGCGCTCGACGGTCCGTGCTGCTCGAACGCTTCTTCCGATAGCTCAAGCGATGAGCACTCGTTCCTCTCCACACTGTCTGCCGGTGGCGCTACGCCGTTCGACCGGGCCGCGCAGCAGGAAGTGCGCCAGCGCGTCCAAGCTGCGCTTAGCCAGTTGCCGAAGAGCTTCCGCGCGGTCGTGGTGCTGCGCGAGATCGAGGGCTTCTCTTACGATGAGATCGCCGACCTGATGCAGGTAAACCTGGGCACCGTCAAGTCAAGATTGATGCGCGGCCGCGCGGCTTTGCGCGCCCTGCTCACTCCTTCATGCGCCAATATGTCCTGTCGGCGGGCCGGCGAGAACCGTCCCAGCCCTTCGTCCGCAAAGGTTTGCGCCCCCCACAACGCACCGGCGGCAAGGCCGGTGCCAACACACACCAATTCCCTTCATGGTTCCTCTCTGCACTCCGGATTGGAGGTTACGCAATGAAGCCTCTCTCCTGTAAAGCGATCCGAGCATCCTTCTCGGAATATCTCGACGGTGCGATCAGTGGCTTGCGGATGCAGCAGATCGCGCGGCACATCGAAGGCTATGAAGACAACAACAGAGTAAAAATCGCCGGATGCGAGGCCTGCGCGCGTGAGCTTACCGCATGGCGCGCCACGCAGGACGCTGTTTCCTCTCTAGGCCCGGCCAAGGCGCCCGCGGATATTGCTCTCCGTCTGCGCGTTGCTATATCGCTCGAACATGCGCGGCGCAGCTCCCGTCTGATAGACCGCCTGTCGCTAGCATGGGAGAACGCTGTGCAACCGATGCTGCTGCGGGTAACCGGAGGATTGGTGGGCTCGGTCGCGCTGATGGGCGGCGTCGCGCTTCTGCTGAGCGCGGTGGCCGTGCCGCAGGAGGTGCTGGCCAATGACGAACCCTTGGGAGCGCTGACCGCGCCCCACTTCCTGTATTCCACCGCCTCTCCCATGTCCATCGTCACCGAGAATGACACGGCGGTCATCGTGGAGGCATCGGTCGACCCGCACGGGCGGGTCTATGACTACACCATCGTCGCCGGACCGCAGGACCCTGCCGTTCGCACTCAGGTTGCCAATCAGCTATTAGGCAGCGTCTTCCAGCCCGCCAGCGCCTTCGGCGTTCCAGTGCGCGGCCGTGTGGTGCTCACCTTCGCGGGAATCTCCGTGCATGGCTAGACCAGATGCGTGCTGCGGCACGAACTGAGCCGGAAGTATGCGTTTATAGATACTTCTGCTCCACATATCCTCACCTCAGCAGCATCGAGGTTGCCGGGTTGGCGGTTGTGGGCTAACCTATCTCCTGTGGCATCTACACGAACCTCACCCTTAGGAATGAAGCGACGCAGCCTGCTGCGGTCGCTGTCTATTCCCCTATTCTTTGCGCTGGCCGGCTTCCCTGTTGCCGCGCAATCCACGCCGCCGGCAGCATCCGCCAATCTGCCGGACGCACCTGGCATATCCGCAGCGACCAACGCCGAGCCGACTCCCACCGGCCCGAGTATTGTGATCGACACCAGCATGGGACGCCTGACCTGCAAGACCTTCGACAAGCAGGCACCCAATGCCGTCGCCAACTTTATCGGGCTTGCCGAAGGAACGAAGGACTGGACGGTCGACGCCACCCACGCCAAACAGCACGGCAAGCGGTTCTACGACGGGCTGATCTTCCACCGCGTCATTCCCGGATTCATGATCCAGGGCGGCGACCCCACCGGCACCGGCACTGGCGACCCCGGCTATTCCTTTGCCGACGAGTTCGATCCCGAATCTGAAATTTGACTGTTCCGGGCCGGCTGGCCATGGCCAACTCCGGCCCCAACACTAACGGCAGCCAGTTCTTCATCACCGAAGATCCCCACCGAGTTCCTCGACGGCGTCCACACCATCTTCGGCCAGTGCGACGAATCAAGCATCGCTGGTGGTCAAGACCATCGCCCGCGTCCTTCGCGACAGCAACGATAAACCCACCACGCCGGTGGTGATCCAGCGCGTCACCATCGTGCGCGAGGGCCAGGCAATGCCACCGCTTCCC
>CAWERM010000235.1:0-13674 GCA_963810995.1 uncultured Acidobacteriaceae bacterium
GCGACATCTTCGCCGAGTTGAAACGCGCGCTGGGAGGGCACACGCCGGCGCGGCTGGCGGGATTGCCTCCGTTTACTGCGGGCGCGGTGGGATTCTTCAGCTACGATGTGGTGCGCCAGATCGAACGACTGCCATCGCTGGCGAAAGACGAGCTGGGCGTACCGGACGCCTGCCTGATGTTCTTCGACCAGGTGCTGGCGTTCGACCATGTGAAGAAGGAGATTCTGCTGATTGTTACGGCGGACCTGACAAGCGATGCCGCGCTGGGCAAGTCGGGTGCCCCATCTATGCGGTCTCATCGCATGGGTGGGTCGGCACATAGTGCCGAAGCCTATGCGCACGCGGTGAAGCGGCTGGACCGGCTGGAGAAACGGCTGGCGCGGGCGCTGCCGAAGCCGAGCAAGAAGCACGCGCACGGCAAGCTGAAGCTTGACGTCGCGGACGCCGAAGGCGACGTTCCTGAAGTCGGTGCTGAAGACCAAGGAGTACATTGCGTCGGGCGATGTGTTTCAGTGCGTGCTGTCGCAGCGCTTCGATTGCGTTCCGGGGGTGGATGCGTTCGATGTATACCGTGCTCTGCGTATCGTGAATCCGTCGCCGTATATGTATTTTTTGCGATTTCAAGGAACAGGGAACAGGAAACAGGGAGCAGGGATGAAGACTAAGCCACCCGCAATTTGCAGTCATATTGTGGGTTCGTCGCCGGAGCTGCTGGTGCGGGTGCATGGGCGCACGGTGGAGTACCGGCCAATCGCCGGCACGCGTCCGCGCAGCGCCGACGAGGTGGAGGATCGCAGGCTGGAGGCCGATCTGCGGGCGGATGAAAAAGAGGTGGCCGAGCATGTGATGCTGGTCGATCTGGGGCGAAACGACGTGGGCCGGGTGAGCGAGTACGGCAGCGTCAAGGTGAAGGACCTGATGTTTGTGGAGCGCTACAGCCATGTGATGCACCTGGTGAGCTCGCTGGAGGGAACGCTGAAGCCGGAGTTGGAGGCGATCGATGCGTTTCGCGCGTGCTTCCCGGCCGGGACGTTGAGTGGTGCGCCCAAAATTCGCGCCATGGAGATCATCGAGGAGCTGGAGCCGGCGCGGCGGGGTGTGTATGGCGGCTCGATCTTATATGCGGACTTTTCTGGAAATTTAGATTCGTGCATTGCCATCCGCACGCTGTTTATGAACGGCGAACAGGGGCATATCCAGGCGGGCGCGGGGCTGGTTGCGGACTCGGTGCCGGAGAACGAGTTCGTGGAGTGCGCCAACAAGGCGCGCGCCGTTGTGCGTGCGATCGAGCGGGCGCGGCAGCAGTAACGTGAGCTAGGTAGAATCGACACAGCTATGGTCTTTGTCCTCGACAACTACGACTCGTTCACCTACAACCTGGTGCAGTACATGGGCGAGCTAGGTGCGGAGATGTGCGTGCGCCGCAACGACGAGCTGACGCCGACCGAGGTGGAGGCACTGCGTCCGTCGCACATCCTGATCTCACCGGGGCCATGCACGCCAGAGGACGCGGGCATCTCGATTGAGCTGATCCGGCACTTTGCGCGGCTGGCGCGGCAGGGCGGACGGCGGGTGCCGATCCTAGGCGTGTGCCTGGGGCACCAGGCGATTGGCGCGGCCTTTGGCGGCAAGGTGGTGCGCGCGGCGAAGTTGATGCATGGCAAGACGAGCGAGGTGGAGCACGACGGACGGACGATATTTGCGGGAATTCCATCGCCCATGACCAGCACGCGTTACCACTCGCTGATTGTGTCCGAGAAAGGGTTGCCGGACGAGTTGGAGATTTCGGCGCGGACGGCGGGATCGACGGGGACAACGATTATGGCGCTGCGTCACCGCGAGTTGCCGATCGAGGGCGTGCAGTTCCATCCGGAGAGCGTGTTGACGGTGCAGGGCAAGAAGATCATCGCAAATTTTCTGAAGCTATAGGGTGAAGGCATGAGGCTGCGAATGGAATCGATGCGCGCTCTCCCATTGATGCTATCGATGGTGTGCGTGTCGGCTAGGACGCTCTCCGCGCAGCAACTGATTGGCTACGTCGTAACGAAGGATGCGGACGTTGCGGGGGCGAAGGATACGGTGGAGGGCCGCGCCGTGCTTGCCGGCTCGGTGAGCGTGACGGCGAAGGACCACACCGCGCCAATCGATCTTGCGCGCGGTGGCACGGTGCGCGTGTGCCAGACCAGCGTGCTGCACGTGAGCGAGAGCCGCGAGATGATGGTGGCCGCGCCGCTGCTGTTCTCGCTGGACCGCGGCGCCATCGAGATCGAGACAACAGCGACGCCGACCGATGCGGTGATGACTCCCGACCTGCGCATGACGGCACGCAGCAGCGGTCCGTTGGATCTGCGCCTGCGGGTCGCTAGCAACGGCGATACCTGCGTGGAGAACCGCGGAGTGGGCGCGCCCATGCTCACCGTATCGGACCCATTCGGCGATGCGACGTATGAGTTGACGGCCGGACAGCATGTAATGTTTGAACATGGCAGTTTGCGCGAGGTGGTGGACCACGAGACATCGCCCTGCGGATGTCCGGATGAGAAGGGTTCGACCGTGGCCGACGCGTTGCTTGCGCCCGCCGCGGCGCAGCACCCCTTTCCCGTAGCCATCAGCGAAGGACTGGCGCCAGAGGCCCAGGTGCCGCAGGCGCCGCCGGGCGTGGTGCATACCCAGGTGAGCGAGGCGTTGAGCTATGACACGCAAGCCAGCGCCCAGGCAGAGGCAAGCGCGCCGTCCCCGGCTGCACCCGCTCCCGCGCCTCCGGCCAACGATCTGGCGCATGTGGTGGGGCGCTTCTTCCGCAGGATATTTCGACACGTCGTGTAGGGCGGAGAGGGTCTGCGAGAGCGAGCGGTCAGGCCGGGAGACGTAGTGCTTTGTGGTCGCGACCGGTGATGAGGCAGAGAGCTTCAACCACCAGGTTGTGGTCTTCGCGCTCGGGAAGGCCAGAGACGGTGACCGCGCCAACAATTCCAGAGCCAGCGACATGGATGGGGAAACATCCTCCGTGCGGGGCATAGTCTTCCAACGGCAGGTTGTATCGCTCGGGGAAGGCGAGCCCGGCCTGCTCCAGCAGGCGACCAATGTGGTACGAACTCTTGTGAAAACGAGCGACGACGTTGATCTTGCGCGCGACCCAGCGCTGGTTGTCGGGGGTGGTGCCGGGCAGCGCAGTGTAGAAGAGCTGCTGGTGCGGCGATCCGAAGCGGCGGACGTCGACGACGATGCTTAAGATTGCGCGCGATGGCGAGGTCGCGCAGAGTGGTTCCGATCTGCCAGGCGGTATCCGGGGTGAAGCCCGGCAGTGTGAGGGTGGACTCCTGGACAAGGAGAGCGGCAATATCGTCTTCGATCGGCATAAATCTCCTGGCACGCCCATTGCGTCTGTAGGGGCACTATGGTGTAGGATACCCGGATTGGGCCACAGAAGGGCCGTCTTCGTGCGGATTTTTATCGGCGCCGTCACGCGAAGTGTGCGGCTGGAGGGAACGATGAGGTGTTTGGGGATTTCAAGGGTAGGGATGGGCGTGGCGGCGGTAGTGTTGGCATCGACGCTGGCATATGGGCAGGACCCAGCAGACCAGACGCCGTGGGCTCCGGGCACGCGGCCTTCAACGGGTGCGCAGGGCGCGGCGGGCGCGCAGGGCCCGAGGCCGATGCGCCTAGGGCCGCAGGAGGCGCTTCCCCAGATGCCGATGAATGGCGGCGATGTGAACCGCGACGAGATCATCGGGCGGGAGCGCGCGGAGCTGGAGGCACTGAAGAACGGGGACTTGGCTACTGTAGGCGCGGCCCTCACCGATGATGCAGTGTTTGTGGACTCGAACGGGATACTGCGCAAGCCGGAGATGCTGAAGCTGCTGGGGGATGTGAAGCTGAAGGACTACACCATGAGCG
Organism: uncultured Acidobacteriaceae bacterium; assembly: GCA_963810995.1. Lineage (GTDB taxonomy): Bacteria > Acidobacteriota > Terriglobia > Terriglobales > Acidobacteriaceae > Edaphobacter. The sequence continues at coordinate 3,898 of CAWERM010000235.1, forward strand.
ATGTGCGGTTAGTGCCGGTGTCGCCGGACAACGGGGTGGTGTCGTATACGTTGACGGAGAGCGGGACGAGGCAGGGCAAGGCGTTCTCCGCGAAGTTGCTTGTCTCGTCGGCGTGGGTGAGGAATGGGCGGCAGTTTCAGTGTGTATTCCGCCAGGAGACGACGGCCGCGGCAGCCGCTGGGAAGTAGAGGTCCAGACAGGCAGTGCGGGGAAGTGGCTGTGGTTGCGTGAGCGGCGGGACTGCTTTGCGGCGGCAGGATCTAAGCTCCCTGGCGATGGTTTTCTTGACAGGGGGCGAGGGGTTACGCGAGACTTAGAGGGCTGGGCCTGTTCTACGGGCCCTGGACGGCACTCTGTGCGCGGAAGGCGCAGGGCATCTGCGCGAGACAAGGCAGGTGTCGACCGTTTGCCGCCGGCAGATTTCACCCTCAAGCACCTCCAGGCCAGGTTGCGGGTCCAATCGCAACTCCGGGGACATGCTCCGGCGACGATTCGGTGTGTGATGGTTGGAAGACGAGTTGGCAGGCAAGTTTAGTTTGGAAGGATGGAACCAGATGGGATCGAGTGCATTCTCCGCGCAGCCACTTCTATTGATGCTGATCTTCTTCGCGTTGATGTATTTCCTGATGATCGCGCCCAACCAGAGGAAGCAGAAGAAGTGGCAGTTGATGCTGAGCCAGTTGAAAAGCGGTGACAAGGTGACCACCAACGGCGGCATACGCGGCGTGATTATCTCGGTCAAGGACGATGTGGTGCTGATTCGCGTTGCGCCGGACAATATCAAGCTGGAATTTGTGAAAAGCGCCATCGCCGCAGTGACGACGGCGGACGATACTAAGCAGGGATAAGCGATACGGCCCGCAGGACGCCGCCGCGGGGATTGAGTAAAGGAAGCAATGAGCAAGAATCTTAAGGGCAAAACAGCGGTTATCATCGCGATACTGGTTGTGTTCTGCTATGGTTTTTTGGGCACTCCGCATGGCTTGACCCCAACCGACCTGAAGCAGGCAATCAGCGACCACATCAAGCTGGGGCTGGACCTCAAGGGCGGCACCCATCTGGTGCTGAAGGTGCATGTGGACGAGGCGGTGGGCTCGACCACCGACCGCGACGTGCAGCGTCTTCAGGAGGACCTGCAGAAGGCGGGCGTCACCGGGGAAGCGGTGCATAAGCTGGACCCGGTGGCCCATCCCGACCAGATCACCATCAGCGGCATTCCAGTGGATAAGACCAGCGACGTACGCTCACTGCTGGATGGCAGCGATTACGCCAATACATACGACGTGGTATCGAGTTCAGATGGAAGCGAGAAGTTGACCATGAAGCAGGGTGCGATCCGCACCCTGGAGACATCGACGCTGGACCACTCGATCGAGACCATCACGGACCGCGTGAACACGCTTGGCGTAAGCGAATCGCTGGTGCAGCCGTACAACCTAGGCAGCAATGAAGTGCTGGTGGAACTGCCTGGAATCTCGGATCCAGCAAGGGTGGAAGACGCCATCAAGTCCACCTCCAAGCTGGCCGTCTATGCCGTGGTCAGCGGGCCCTACGAGAACGACGAGGCTGCGAGGACGGCGCTGAACAACGTGGTCCCACCGGAGGACCAACTGCTTCATGGCAACATCTCGCCAAACTCTCCTGACCAGGTATATCTGTTGGAGCGGGCGAGCGTGGTGGAGGGAACGGACTTCCGCGATGCGCAGCCCAACACGGACCAGAACGGCCGACCGGACCTGAATTTTACACTGACCACAGATGCGGGCGACCGTTTCTATAAGTACACCTCAGCGCACTCCAAGGACAGCGCGAGCCCTGGTTCAATGGCGATCGTTTTGGGCAACAAAATACGCGAGGTGGCATCGATCAACTCGGCAATACGCGATAGTGGCGAAATCACCGGGACCTTCACCAAGGACGAGGTGGACAACCTGTCTCTGATGCTGCGCACTGGCGCACTGCCTGCCTCGATCGACACTCTGGAGACGCGCACTGTGGGGCCCAGCCTGGGAGAGGCATCGATCCACCAGGGGGTGGTGGCGGCCATCGTCGGCATGATGGCGGTCATGGTCTTCATGCTGTTCTACTACCGCGGCGCGGGCATCAATGCTGACCTGGCGCTGATCCTGAACCTGGTGATCTTGCTCGGATTTTTGGGCATTGTCGGCGGCACGCTAACGCTGCCGGGCATTGCCGGCGTCATTCTGACCATTGGTATGGGCGTGGACTCGAACGTGCTGATCTTCGAGCGCATCCGCGAGGAGCTGCGCGCCGGCAAGACTTCGGCAGTCGCGGTGCAGCAGGGATTTGGCCACGCGTGGATTACCATCGTGGATACCCACGTCACGACGATCGTTTCAGCCGGCATTCTGTTCATTTTTGGCACGGGCCCGGTGAAGGGCTTCGCGGTGACCCTGACCTTCGGGCTGTTGGCCAACCTGTTCACCGCGGTATTTGTCTCGCGTACGATCTTCGACGCAAATCTTGCACGGAAGGAACGCGGCGCGGCCTTGTCGATTTAGTGAGTGAGTCAGCTAGTTCGCAAGTTAGCAATACAAGGCGATGCATGGCACGCCAGAGGAAAGCAAAGTGGAACTGTTTCGAGACGCAAAGATCGATTGGTTAGGCAAGAAGTGGTACTTCCTCGGCTTCTCGCTGATATTTTCCGTGGCGGGCGTGCTGAGTATGCTGTTCTGGCACGGCATACCGCGCGGGGTGGACTTCAAGGGCGGTACCGAGATCCAGGTGCAGTTCTCCAGCACTCCCAACGAGAACCACATCCGGCAGGCCCTATCCAGCGCAGGGGTCAAGGACTCCATCGTCTATCCCATCAGCGACACCAGCGGCCGCTCCGCCAATACTGAGATCATCTCGCTGCCCGAGGCCTGCGGACGCCTCGCACGACACGGGGAGCACCCAGGTGCAGGCCGCGCTGAATTGCGGAGTGCCGGGATCGGACTGCACGATCCAGAAGGTCGATATCGTCGGCCCCACGGCCGGCACGCAGCTACAGCATCAGGCCGAACTGGCTACGCTCTATTCGCTGCTTGGGATGCTGATCTACCTGTGGTTCCGCTTCGAGCTGATCTACGGCGTCGCCGCCGTGGTTGCGGTCTTTCACGACACGCTGATTACGGTGGGGGCCTTCAGCCTGACCAACCAGGAGATCACCCTCACCGTGATCGCGGCCATCCTGACCCTGATCGGATACTCGATGAACGACACCATCGTGGTCTTCGACCGCATCCGCGAGAACCTGGCCCTATCGCGCCGGGAATCGCTGCCGGATGTGGTGAACCGCAGCATCAACCAGACGCTGACACGAACCGTTATTTCATCCGGCTTCACCTTCCTTACGGTGATGAGCTTGTTCCTGTTTGGCGGGCCGGTGCTGCGTGGCTTCTCGTTTGCCCTGGTAGTGGGCATCGTGATCGGGACGTATTCCTCGATCGCAGTGGCCGCGCCCATGCTGGTGGCGTATCAGGACTGGCGCAAGAGCCGGGGAAAGATATCGAACCTGCCGGCCAAGCGTGCCAAGGCTTAAAAGGGCCGATCCACAGGGCCGGGTTTTCAGATGTATGCGTTTTTGTGTAAGATTCTTTGGCGGCTCCGTTTCAGGGTTCCTGGTACTTTCGGACATTGAGATTGCGGATTCGGCAAGAAGGCACGGCGGACGCGGGAACAAAGTAGGCCGGCGCGGTGTCTAAGCTGGGTAGAACATTTTTTGCGAGGCGGTCCATGTTTGAAAGCTCTTTGATGGAATCCAGCGGTCAACTCAAGACCAAGACAGGTCGGTGGATGTGGGCCACCGGCGCATTCAATCTGTCCATTCTGATCATCGTTCTCCTGATTCCGCTGCTCTATCCGGATGCATTGCCGAGGATGGCCTTGACGGCCCTGTTGGTAGCTCCACCTCCACCGCCTCCGCCTCCACCGCCTCCTCCGCCGCAGAAGGTTGTGCCGGTGAAGATCGTCTCCGAGATTGATTCCGGCCTGCACGCGCCGACCAAGATTCCCAAAGAGATTAAGATGATTAAGGAAGAAGCAGCTCCGTCGGCGGGTGTTGGAGTCGCGGGCATGCAAGGCATGGGCGGCAGCGGCACCGGCGTTGTGGCTGGCGGACTCTTTGCCGGCATGGGCACGGCCCCTGCGATTGTCCCGCGCGCGGTTGCGAAACCTACCGGGCCGGTCAAGGTATCGAGTGGAACGGTTGCCGGGATGATTATTTCCAAGCCCGAGCCGGTCTATCCGCAGATTGCCAAGTCGGCACACGTTCAGGGAGCGGTCATTCTTCATGCCATTATCTCGAAGGAAGGTACGATCGAGAACCTGTCGGTCATCAGCGGCAATGCAATGCTGGTAAACGCCGCCCGGGATGCGGTGAGCCGCTGGCGCTACAAGCCCTATCTACTGAACGGGGAACCGGTTGAGGTGGAGACGAGCATTACGGTCAACTTTACCTTCGGCGGCGGATAGCCGGATGCGGTTTCAGCACAGGTTGGTTTCAAGCAGTACACGCTTTAGATGCAGGGCCGGAAGATTGAGTATGTGAGTCCGACCCGTTCCAGGTAAGGTTATTAGATCGATCGAGTCCAATGTTGCATAGAAATCAGGAGGAAAGATTCCAGTGATTCTCGCTTATCTCGCAAATTTCGCTCACGTTCCCGCGCCGCTTGCCATGTGGTTCCAGACCGAGGCCCCGACGGTCAGTTTCAGTATCGGCGGTCTCATCTCGAACATGGGATGGCCGGCGCGCGTCATCGCGATCATCCTTTTCATCATGTCGATCTGGTCGTTGGCGGTCATGATCGACCGGTGGCTCTACTTCAACGCAGCAAAAAAGCAGTCGCGTGAATTTGCGCCGAAGGTTGCGGGCGCGCTGAAGGATGGCCGTCTGGACGAGGCAATCAAGCTCGGCGACCGCAGCAAGAAGTCGCATCTCGCGGAAGTTGTCACAGCCGGTCTGCAGGAGTTTCGCAGCTTCGGCTCCGGCGGCAACATCACCGAGGAGCAGGTGGAAAGCTCGCAGCGTGCGCTGGAACGGTCTGAAGCCATCGTTCATGCCAAGCTGAAGCGCGGCCTGGGCGGGCTGGCGACCATCGGTTCCACGGCCCCGTTCATCGGACTGCTTGGCACCGTGATCGGAATCCTGAATGCCTTCCAGGCCATTGCCACGCAGAAGACCTCGGGAATCGGCGCGGTCGCGGGAGGTATCTCGGAGGCCTTGGTGACCACGGCGTTTGGACTCTTTGTGGCCATCCCCGCCGTCATGACGTTCAACTACTTCACTAATAAGGTGGAGGCGTTCGACGTGGAGATGGACAACAGCTCGAGCGAACTGGTGGACTACTTCATCAAGCAGAGCCACCGGTAAGAAGAGTTCCTTGCTTGGTATCGGCAGGGGACAGTTGGGATCACTCGGATAGAATGGCCTTCGGAGGCCGGCAAGCGAACGGCCTCCGAAGCCTCCTCAACCGCTGAGCGGATGACGGCAACCACGACCAAGTCCATCAACGAGCGAACGGGACATACATTATGGCTATCAACAAACGCGAAGAAGGTAAGAAGGTCAACTCCAACATCAACGTCACTCCTATGGTGGATGTCATGTTGGTGCTGCTGATCATCTTCATGGTCATTACGCCCATGTTGAATAATAAGGTCAACGTGGACCTGCCGGTAGCCAGTGCAGCGATCATCATGGAGAACGCTAACAAGGAAGACGCGATCACGGTTGCGATTACGCGCGACGGCAAGACGTTTCTAGGCGCAGACCAGGTGGCGAACCTCGACGAGCTGGGACCGAAGATCTCCGCTAAGCTGGAGAACAAGACCGACAAGGAAGTCTACCTGCGGGCGGACGTACGCGCCAAGTATGGCAAGGTGATGGAAGTCATCGACAATATCCGGACGGCTGGAGTCAGCGAACTTGGCATGCTCACGGAAAAGCGCGATTCTGAGGATACAGTTCAGAAGTAAGCAGTAGCATCGCTGGCGCAGGGCCGGGCGGCCGGGAGACAACGACCGATCGCAACAGAAGGACCAAGGAGATTGTTATGGGAATGGGCGGTGGTGGTGGTACAGATCATGCGATGTCGGAGATCAATGTTACGCCGTTGATCGACGTTCTTCTGGTGCTGCTGATTATCTTTATGGTGATTGTGCCGGTGACGCCGAAGGGGCTGAACACACTGATCCCGCAGCCTCCCAAGGACAAGTCGGCGCCGCCGCCTGAGCAGACGATTGTGGTGCAGGTATTGGCCAACGGTGCTGCAGAGCCTTCGTACAAGATCAACGAGACAGCCTTCAATAAGACAGAGATCGAGCCGAAGTTGGCGGAGATATTCGCTACTCGCCAGGAGAAGGTGATGTTTGTCAAAGGCGATCCGGACCTTGACTTTAGAAAGGTCGCGGAGGTGATCGACATGGGCCACCAGGCAGATGTCGACAACATCGGGTTGATTACGCCACGGGTCGAAGCCGGGCAGTAAGTACAGCCGGGTGGGTGGATAGGGAAATAGAGGGGGGGAGGCCATACGGCCTTCCCTTTTTGCTTTACTCGAAGGAGAAGTGCATCAGGATTCCAGAGCTTCATTTACATCGCGAACCAGGTTACGCAGATAGCTGCGCCGGTTGAGCAGGGCGATCATGGCATCGCGCACGGCGGCCTTGACGGTGGTGTCGTCGGCGTCAAGGGCGGCGTCCCACTGGGAGTGGAGGGTTTGCAGATCGGAATCGGTTGCAGCGAGCTTGGCGTCGAAGACGGCTTTGGCTGCGAGCAAGTCACTGTGCAACTGCGGATCGTCCTCGCCCATCTTTTTGACGGCGCGCATCTCTTCCAGTTGCATGTTCAGTTCGAAGGCCTCTTCCAGCAGGTCTTCGGGAACGATCTGCTTCTTGGCTGTGCCGCTTGCGCGCGCCGCTTCGGTGGCGGACTTCGACTGCTCCTCCAATTCGACGCCCTCCAGCTTCAGCAGGTACTCCGTGCGCGCGATGGGGTCTTTCAGGGTGCGATAGGCGTCGTTGAGGCGTGAGCTTTCGGCCAGGGCCGCGGTCTGCTCTTCAGCGGATTTTGATGCGAAACGGTCGGGATGCAGCTTGCGGCTGAGCGCGTAATAGCTCTTCTCCAGCGCGGGGAGATCGATGACCAGGTGCGCGGGGAGAGAGAAGATGGAAAAGTAGGTTGTGTGTTCGTCGTGGCTCATTATGTCGAAAAGCTGGAGCCGCAGCCGCAGGACTTGGTGGAGTGCGGATTGATGAAGTTGAAGGCCTGGCGCATCAGGGTCTCCTCGTAATCGAGGACCATGCCGCTGAGGTAGAGGAAGCTCTTGGGATCGACGAAGATGCGCAGGGGCGGCTCGCCGGTAGCTGCCGGATCGAGGTGCGTCTGCGGAATGCGTAGATGCGGTCGCGTTCGCGGGGGTGCGTGTCGAAGCGGATGCTGTAGCTGAGTCCCGAGCAGCCTCCGCCGGTGATGCCCACGCGCAGGCCACCCTCGGCGGGCGAGATATGTTCCTTGGCCATGGCGACGCGGATGCGTTTGAGCGCGCGTGCCGTGACCTGGATGCCTTTGGAGCCTTCTGGTTCGCCGTCGGCAGTGAGAACCGGGGACGGTGGCGCGGCCTGCACGTTAGGTGCGGCGACCGCGCCTTTGGGTGTTTCGGTTTGGAGGGTGACCATGGACATGCTTCTGCCTTCAGCCCCTTAGCTGGCTGCTCCGACTGCGACGGGAGCCTCTTCGGCCACGCCGTTCTTCTTCTTCCAGTCGCCGATGGCGGCGCGGATAGCGTCTTCCGCCAGCACCGAGCAGTGGATCTTGACCGGCGGCAGGGCCAGCTCCTTGACGATGTCGGTGTTGGAGATGGTGAGGGCCTCGCTGACGGTGCGGCCCTTGACCCACTCGGTGGCAAGCGACGAGCTGGCGATGGCCGAGCCGCAGCCGAAGGTCTTGAACTTGGCGTCCTCAATGACCTGGGTCTGGGGGTTGACCTTGATCTGCAGGCGCATCACGTCGCCGCACTCCGGCGCGCCGACCAGGCCGGTGCCGACGCACTCCGACGACTTGTCCAGCGTGCCGACGTTGCGGGGGTTTTCGTAGTGGCTGAGTACCTTATCGCTGTATGCCATGATGTTTTCTCCTAGGACGTAGCTATTAATTAGATGTTGCGCCGTACGAACTGGTGCGGCGGGAAATCCCTATCTTTATCTTGATTCTTCGTCGGCGGATCCAGATTGCAGACGCAATGAGGCAAATCAAAAGTAGTCCGCCGTAGTATTCCCAAACATGGCCCCGGCTAGAAAGCAGCCACGGCGTCATCCAATGCAGCAGGGCGACACCCACCACGAACTGGGGGATGCTGATGAGCAGCCACCGCCAAGGCTGCCTGATCGACTTGATGGAGAACTGCATAGGGACTCCTTAGTGCGCGGCCCATTCAATCTTGGTGAGGTCGATGCCTTCCTGCACCATCTCGTAGAGCGGGCTGAGTTCGCGCAGCTTACGCACCACATCGATGATTTTGTCGGCAACGTAGTCAACTTCTGCTTTGGTATTGAAGCGGCCGAGGCCGAAGCGGATGGAGCTGTGCGCGATCTCGTCGCCCAGGCCGAGGGCCTTGAGGACGTAGCTGGGTTCCAGCGTGGCCGAGGTACAGGCCGAGCCGGAGCTGACGGCGATGTCGTTGATGCCCATCAGCAGCGATTCGCCTTCGACGTAGACGAAGCTCATGTTCAGGTTGCCGGGCAGGTGGTGCTCCATGTTTCCGTTGACCTGGACGTAGTCGAGCGCGGCTTCCAGCTTGGCGCGGAGGTAGTCGCGCAACTCGCGCTCACGCTCGGCCTCGGCGGCCATCTCGTTCCGTGCAATCTCACAGGCTGCGCCCATGCCGACGATGCCGGGGACGTTCAGCGTGCCGCTCCTCATGCCGCGCTCGTGACCGCCGCCGTTGATCTGCTCGGTGATCTGGACGCGGGGGTTGCGGCGACGAACGTAGAGTGCCCCGACGCCCTTCGGCCCGTAGAGTTTGTGCGCGGAGATGCTGAGAACGTCGATGTTGTCAGCCTGCACGTCAACCGGAATCTTGCCCACAGCCTGAACCGCGTCCGTGTGGAAGAGGACGCCCTTCTCGTGGCAGATTTTGCCGATCTCACGGATGGGCTGGACGACGCCGATTTCGTTGTTGGCGTACATGATGGAAACCAGAATCGTCTTCTCGGGGCCTTCGGTCCCCCCAGCGGCGCCCAGAGACTGGCGAAATACGCCGGCGTCCCCTATGAGGAAGTTTCCTCTAAAGGCCGCCGGTCTCAACCATTACTCCTGGTACCTGGATATCCACTGGAAAGGAAAAGGACCTGTACCCCGGGTTGCCTGAAATTCAAAGATTTCAACGTCTATTCCAGACCAGGCTATCTCGGTAAGGATATGCTCGGTAAAGATATTGACGTGGACCTGGTAGAAGTCGAGATGTTCCACCGCTTCGGTTATTTCACCAGCGGCAGCAAGGGGCACATTCCCACGTACACTCCTTATTTCCGCCGTTCGCCGGCTACAATCGAGAAATACCGCATCGGGAACATGGGGAATTCATTTAAAATCGCCACCAAGCGGACCAACGACGAGAACGAAGAATTGAAAAAAACAACTCGCCTTCGGTTTTAAATTCCCCACGAAAACCGACGAAAACTGGAGTAAATCCTCCGCCGCCATCATGAACGCGATGCTGACCGGTATCCCCTGCCGTATTGACGGCAACGTGCAGACAAACAAGTATGATGGGG
>CAWERM010000236.1:0-15396 GCA_963810995.1 uncultured Acidobacteriaceae bacterium
GGTGAAGGGAGGGTGCCCATCGAAGTCGCGGGCGATGCCGGAGAGCACTTCGAGCGCGGTGACAACGCCGAGCGCGCCGTCGAGCCAACCGCCGTTGGGAACCGAATCCAGATGGCTGCCCAGCACCAGCGAACGGGGAGACTCGCCTGGCAGCGTGACCCACGAGTTACCGGCGGCATCGCGATGCTGAGTAATTCCGTACGAGTCGGGCAGTCCGTCGAGCTTGCCCGCGAACCACTCGCGCGCCCGCTGCCACGTCGGCGTAAAGGCAATGCGTTGCGCACCGTTGTCGTCGCTGGTCAGCGCGGCAAGCTCCTTCAGGTTGGCAATCACTCGATTGGCATCGGCTGGCATTGGCGACTCCGGATTCAATTTACTTTCCACACTACACCTCTGTTTATGCGCTAAACCATAGAAGCCTGGACGCCGGCGATGTTCTCCGGCTCACTATGCCTCGCATCCGCAAGCTGAGGGGGTGCGTCCTCCGCCTCGATATGATTTACTTCTATAATGCTCAACTGGCTGGTCATCGGAATTGGAGACATCACCCGCAAGCGCGTACTGCCCGCTGTGCTGGCGGAGCCGCACAGTCGCCTGTATGCGTTGCTAACGCGCTCGCCCGCCAAGGCTGAGGCGTATCCCGGCGCGCTGGCCTTCACCGATCTCGGCGAAGCGTTGCGCGATCCTGCGATTGACGCGGTGTATGTTGCCTCGCCGGTCGTACTACATGCCGCACACACCATCGCCAGCCTGCGCGCGGGCAAGCATGTGCTCTGCGAAAAGCCTGTGGCGATGAACTATGCGCAGGCAGAATCGATGGCCGAGGCGGCGCGTGAGTCAGGGTCGGCTGCTGGGCATCGCGTACTACCGGCGGCTCTATCCCAAGCTGGTGCGCGCGCGGCAACTGATCGGCGAGGGCGCCATTGGCCAGCCGGTGCTGGTGGAGGCGAACTACCACGGCTGGCTGGAGAGTCCCGAGCGCGGCTGGCTGAAGGACCCCGCGCTGGCCGGCGGAGGGCCGCTCTACGACGTCGGCTCGCACCGCATCGACGCATGTAATTTTCTGTTCGGCAGGCCACAGCGCGCCACAGGCCTGCTGTCGAATGCGCTGCATGAGCTGGCGGTGGAAGACTCGGCCACCACGCTGATTGAATACGAGGGCGGTATTCATGCGGTGGTGGATGTGCGCTGGAACTCGCGCATTACACGAGACCAGTTCCGCATCATTGGCAGCGAGGGCGAGATCAGCCTCGACCCGCTGAATGGACCCACGCTGCGCCTGCTGGCGAGCGACAGTAAGCTGACCGAAGAGCAGTTGCCCACCCACGCCAATGTGCATTATCCGGCGGTGGAGGACTTCGTCGCCGCCGTGCTGGATGGCGCGCCGCTGGCCTGCCCCATCGACGAGGCCATCTGGACCGACTGGGTGACGGAGCAGGTGAAGCAGAGCAGCACGAACGCAAAATAGGTCTACCGGTCAGTTGTTGCGATGCAGGAGCCGAGGAAAGATTGCGCCGGTGGTCCGGCTGTACTCGTCATATTGCTCGCCAAAGGTCTGGCGCATGGCTTGCTCTTCCTTGAGGTACTTGATGGCGAATGCGACCCATAGCAGAGGGAGCGCAACGATGCCGCGCCACTGGTCCAGCGCAATCAGCGTCCCAAGGAGCGCCATAATCAATCCGGAGTAGATGGGATGTCGCACCCAACGGTACGGCCCCGTGCGAATGAGTTCATGCTCCACCTTGATGGTGACAGTTCCGCTCCAGTTGCTGCCAAGGATGGCACGCGCCCAAACGGTGATGGCGAAGCCCACAACGGCGATGGCAACGGCTCCCCAGTTCATCCATGTGCTTTGAGGAAGTATGGTACTACGCCCCCATGCTCCCAGAGTATTACGGTCGATCATTAGGAACATGGCTGCCCAGGCGAAGACGCCGTAGGATACCACTGAGCCGAGGCTCTCCCGCTCGTGCGTCTTCTTGGATTGAGCGGCCCAGATCATCCAGATCACAAACCATGCGAGCCACATCCATTCACAAATCGATAGCGCGTTCATTGCAACACTCCCCGAATAGAATACGTTGGCTGTCGTGTGTCGGTTCTTCCAAACGCCTCTCTTGGATTCGCTGCAGCGGTCCGATCAGCGGAGAGCTTCAGGAGGAATGATCTAAGTCTCGAAAATGATCGGACGAATCATCTCAAAGACGACCGCATCAGGATCGCTGGGATAGGTCACAGTGCATCCGGTCAAACTAAATCCCATGCGCTGATAGAACGAGGTGGCGGATCGATTGTTGCCGGCCACATGCAACTGTAAGATTCGCACTCCATGGGCCCCGGCCCAATCGAAGATCGTATTCACCAGCAGTTGGCCGATGCCGCGCCGCCTATGCGTGGGCTCTGTCCACATGGAGACTAGCCGCGCCCGGGTTGCATCCTCCGGATCGGGCAATACGCCCGCGATGCCGCATACCTCGTCTCCATCCATCGCTAGATGGAAGATGGAGCGTTCGCCGTTTGCCTGGACCGCACGCTGGATCCAGTCGGCGTCTGTGAGCTGAGACTCCTCTGCATAGGTCGCACAGAACGCACTCGGCGAGTCCTGCAGCGCGCGAAGGCGAGCGGCTTTGAAGATCAAGACATTCTGCACGGTAAAGGTCTCAATGTGGATCATGCGTCTTGTGGTTAGGATACAAAATGCCAAGCCGCAATGCGCCGAACGCCAGGTCGATGAGCGTCTTCTCTTCCATCGCGTGCGCCTTTGCGGAGCCGGTGGCGGGGCTGGCGCTGGCACTGCGCTTGACGCTGAGAACTGCGCGGTCGGCGGCCATGCGGCGAAGCTCTGGAATTACGTATGAGTAAGCCCCCATGTTGGCCGGCTCCTCCTGCACCCAGACGATTTCGGTGGCCCCAGGATGCTGGTCGAGCGCGGCCTGCATCTCTTCCTCGGGCCATGGGTAGAGCTGTTCCAGAAAGATGATTGCGACCGAGCTGTCTTTGCGGCGCTCGCGTTCCATACGCAACGTGTGTCCGATCTTGCCGGAGCAGACCAGCAGGCGACGTGGACCACTGACTGAGCCATCAGGAAGCACGTTACGGAAGCTTGGCGCGGAAAACTCCGCAAGCGGCGAGGCTGCATCCGCACTGCGCAACATGCTCTTGGGCGTAAAGACCACCAGCGGTTTGCGCCACACACGCATTGCTTGACGGCGCAGCAGATGGAAGTACTGCGCGGCGGTGGACGGCTGGCAAATCTGCATGTTGTCGCCCGCGGCAAGCTGCAGGTAGCGCTCGATGCGTGCGCTGGAGTGCTCCGGCCCCTGGCCCTCGTAACCATGCGGCAACAGCAGGACCAGGCCGGAGAGGAGGTTCCACTTGGCCTCGCTGGCCGCGATGAACTGGTCGATGATGATCTGCGCGCCGTTGGCGAAGTCGCCGAACTGCGCCTCCCACAGCACCAGCGCCTCCGGAGTATCGCGCGAGTAGCCATACTCGAAGCCCAGCACAGCAGCCTCCGACAGCATGGAGTTGTAGACCTCGAAGTGCGCCTGCTCTGCACTGAGATGTTGCAGCGGAAAATAACGCTGCTCGTTCTCGATGTCCACCAGTACTGCATGGCGCTGATTGAAGGTTCCGCGCTGCGAGTCTTGCCCGCTGAGGCGCACCGGCGTTCCATCGACCAGCAGGGAAGAGAAGGCGAGCAGCTCGGCCGCACCGTAGTCGAAGGCGAGCTTGCCCTCGCCCATCTGCACCCGCTGGTCGTAGAGCTTCTGCACCTTGGGATGAATGTGGAAGCCATCCGGCGCGCGCGTCATGCCACGGCACAGGTCGGCGATGCGCTCGGGGGCGATCCCGGTGGTCACGTCGTACTCCGGCAAATATGGCCCGCCCTTGTAGAGTGCCCAGTAGTCCGGCATCTGCGCCAGACGCGGCTTGCGTTGGACCTGGCTGGCGGTCTTTTGGTCGGCCAAAAACTCCTGCTGCACCTGCTTCACTTCTTCGCTGGGATCGACACGCATCTGTTCGGCGTAGAGCTGATAAAGGAACGGCCGGCTCTTGATCAGGGCGTAGCGTAGCGGCTGGGTCACCGTGGGGTCGTCCACCTCGCTGTGGCCGTGGCGGCGGTAGCCGATCAGGTCCACCAGCACATCGGATCGAAAGCGGTGGCGGAAGTTGGCCGCAATGGCGGCCACGCGCACTACTGCATCAGGGTCTTCGGCGTTGACGTGGAAGATGGGGATGGGCAGGCGCTTGGCCAGGTCGGAGGCAAATCGTGAAGAATTCCCCTCCTGCGGCAGCGCGGTAAAGCCTAGCAAATTATTAACGATGACATGTACCGTCCCGCCCACGTCGTATCCGGGCAGCGAACCCAGCACAAGGCTCTCGGCCACGATTCCCTGACCGGCGAAGGCCGCGTCTCCGTGGACCATGATAGGCAGCACACTGTGCGCGCCGTCCTCGCCCAGGCGCGTCTGCCGAGCACGCGCGCGGCCCAGCAACACCGGATCGACTGCCTCCAGATGGCTGGGATTGGAGGCCAAGTGCAGCTCGATCGCTCCGCCATCCTCGGCCTGATACTCGCCGGTTGCGCCGATGTGGTACTTCACGTCGCCGCCGCCCAGCACGCTGCGAGGGTCCACATCTTCAAACTCGGCGAAGATCTCCGACGGCGCGCGCCCAATGATGTTAGTCATCACGTTCAAACGTCCGCGATGGCTCATCGCTATCAGCGCCCGGCTGACTCCGGCCAGATAGCTGACGCGCAGCACCTCGTCCAGAAACGGAATCAGCGCGGTAAGGCCTTCCAGCGAAAAACGCTTGGTACCCAGATAGCGCGACTGGATCACTTGCTCGAAGATGTCGGCGCGGATCAGAAGCGAGAGGACGTGCGGCTGGTCGGCGCGACGGGTCGGCTGCTCCACCTGTTGGGCGAGCCACAGGCGCTGCTCCTGGCTGGGGATGTGCATGAACTCAATGCCGAAGGTGCTGCTGTAGAAGCTGCGCGCCTCGTCGGCGACCGGTCCGGTGGGCGTGGGGACGGGAAACTCCTCCCGCGGAAGGTACTGGCCCAGCGGATCGAGCCACGCCTGTAGGTATCCCCAGCGTCGGAAGACGTTGAAGATCGCCTCACGCTGGTCTGAATCCACCTTCGCGGCGGGTGGTGGAAGCTGTGTGCTGCCGGCCATTGCGTTTCCTCTATCGTCCATTGGATGCTTGAGTCTCGAATTCAGGCTCTGAGGTGGGAACGGAACTTTGTACCGGCTCGTATAGTAATTCCATGGGCATGCGCGTCCGCAAGATTCGTACCGGATATCCCACTTTGTTGGGCCTATCGACTTTTTTGGTCCTCTTTGGTGTCTGCACTGCTCCAGCGCAGACGCCGGTCGCTAGCCAGCCCGCGCCCGTATCCACCGTGCAGCGGCCATTGCCCGATCTCAACACTTTGATACAACAGGCAGAGGCACAACAGAGGTCGTCGTGGAAGACGCTGCAACAGTACACCTATCACTTGGTCAGCTCTGAGCAGGACCTGGACTCTCACGGGGCAGTCAAGAAGATCACCACAGTCGAGTCAGACATCATCTGTGTGACGGTCGCATGTTTCAGCAAGGTGCTGGCGCGCGACGGTAAACCCATCTCCGCCGACGAGTTGAAGAAAGAGAACGACAACATCGACGCGCGCATCGCGGAGATCAAACAACGGAACGCTCAGATTGTCTCAGGTCAGCCGCCGCCCAAAAAAAGAACTCGGAGAATCTCTCCTTCGCGTACTTCCTCAAGATCGGTTCCCAGATGGGCACGTTCAGCAATATCCGCCGCGTGCAACTCAACGGCCGCGACACCATCGCCATTGATTACCAGGGCAATCCCCACGCAAAGTCCCACACCATGCTGGACGGAATCTTCTGCAATCTCGCGGGAACCGTCTGGGTGGACGAACAGGACCACGCGCTGGTGCGCATTGAGGGCCATGTCTTCGAGGACTACAAGATCGGCGGCGGCTTGCTCGCCGATGTCCATAAAGGCGCGACCGTCCAGGCCGAGTGGATCAAGGTGAACGACGAGGTTTGGATGCCTGCATGGTTCAATGGGCGCGGGTCGGCTCGCATCGCGCTTTTCTCCTACCACAGCGCCATCATCGACGAGCGCGAGTCGGATTACCGCAAGTTTCGCGCAAGTTCGACGATCCTGCCTGGTGTGGCCGAGGCGCCGGGGACTGCGAATGCCCCCGAGCCAACCCAATCCCATCCGTAAATCTGCTGTCGGTTATCTGATATACGGCCGTTAAACGGCGAAAAGGGACAGCCGTAGCCACCACGGTGCGCATTCTTCGTATACAAGGAACCGCAACCATGCTCAGAGTATATTATTTTCATGGAGATGCGCTGTAGGAAGATTTGGATCGAGTTACTCACGCTGTTGAGCCTATCGATATTCCTCATCGCCTTTGGCGTATGCAATGCTCTTGCACAGACGCCATCTCCAGGCCAGCCCACACCCAGTTCAACCTCGCAACGGCCATTGCCCGACATCAACTCGCTGATGGAGCAGGCGGAGGCGCAAGAAAAGGCATCGCGGGAGACGGTCAAGGAGTACATCTTCCGCGTGATCGACACGGTGCAGGAACTTGACTCCCATGGGACGGTAAAAAAGACTTCGACCAGTGAGCTGGAGGAGTTCTGGATCAATGGCGTCTATTTCAGAAGGCTGCTGGCGCGCGATGGCAAACCTATCTCCGGCAACGAATTGAAGAAGCAGAACGAACTCATCGACAAACGAATTGCCGACGCCGAGCAGCGTAAGCAAACGAAGGCCGCTGGCGCGCCGCCACCGAATAATCAAAATTCGGAAGAAATGATCTTCCTACAGGTCCTCGAATCAGATAAGTTCTCCAATCCCCGCCGGGTGCAGTTAAATGGTCGCGACACCATCGCCGTCGACTCCGCCGGCAACCCCGAGGTAACCGCCTGGGTAGACGAGCAGGACCACGCACTGGTGCACGTAGAAGTCCATTTTACCGATAACTTCAAAATTGCCGGCGGTCTGCTTGTTGACGTCCACAAAGGCGCATCGTTCCAGATGGAGTGGACCAAGGTCAACGATGAGGTATGGCTGCCTGCGTCCTTCAGCATACGCGGTTCGGCGCGCTTCGCCCTCTTCTTCAACCGCAGTGGCGTGATCGACGAGCGCGATACTGATTACCGCAAATTCAGAACGAGTTCCACGATCCTGCCCGGTGTGGCCGAGGCGCCCGGCACTCCGAGTGCCCCCGAGCCAACCCAAGGACAACCATGACGCAGCTCACGACTCGCAGTTTTTCCGATTGCGGTCATTAAACGGCGAAAAGGGATAGCCGTAGCCATCCCTTCCGCAAATCTTGGTAGTGCCGTTGGTGCGGCTAGATTGTGCAGTTATGTACTAAATACTGTACGCAGGACTAGAGAGGCTGAACGTCAGACGCCTGCCAACCCTTGGGTCCCTTGACTACGTTGAACTGCACAGCCTGACCTTCTTGCAGGCTCTTGAATCCGTTCGAATTGATCGCCGAGTAGTGAACGAACACGTCCTCGCCGTTCTGACGGCTGATGAAGCCAAACCCCTTGGCATCGTTAAACCACTTCACTGTTCCTTGTTCCATGTTAATTATTTCCTTAGTACAAATGAATTTGCCGCTAGATTCAAATCGGGGATCGACAACATACAAAAGTCGCAGAAACCAATCTGTTTCAAACGATGATTGAAGAGTAGCACAGTTTGCAATAAAAAATGCGTAAAAATTGCAACTGTCCTATTTCTATTGTCGCTTGGGCAGGTCAAAAGCCTTTCAGTAGAGTGCATGGTGGGTTGTGCGGCAGGGACAGAGCGCTGCTGGACGGTGGCGGGTCAGGCCTGCGGCAGGTGGGCGCGAACGATCTCTTCGGCCCGTGCCAGCACCTCTTCCAGTCCCATGGAGGTCGAATCGAGGAGGACGGCGTCTGGGGCCGGGCGCAGCGGCGACTCGGCACGGCTGCGGTCGCGAAGGTCCCGTTCGCGCATCTCGTCCACAATGGCCTGCTCGTCCGCGCGTTGCTGCTCGACGGTCCTGAGGTCGGGGGCCTGCCGCGACTCGGTCTGGCGCATGGTGGTCTGTTCAATGGGAGCGGCCTGACGGAAGCGGCGGTTACCCCGGACCTCCGGCGCGGCATCCAGAAAGATCTTGACCTCGGCGTCGGGAAAGACCGCGGTGCCGATGTCGCGGCCCTCCATCACCACCCCTCCCTGGGCGCCCAGGGCACGTTGCTGTTCCACCATCCATGCGCGAACACGAGGGTGAACGGAGATACGCGAGGCCGCCGAGGTGACGTCCGCCTCTCGTATGCGCTGCGAGACATCCATCCCGTCCAGCCGCACACGGTTGCCATCTGACTGCGGCTCTAGCGTGATGTTAGTGTCTTGGGCGAGCGCGAGTAGAGGCCCCTCCTCGTCGAACGAGAGGTCGCCCTCGATCGCCTTCAGCGCCAGCGCGCGATACATGGCGCCCGTCTCGATGTTGAGGAAGCCGAAGTGGCGCGCCAGGTGCCCCGCCAGGGTGCTCTTACCGGCGCCGGCAGGGCCGTCGATGGCGATCACCGGACGGCGCGGGCCGCCGGGAGCATCGATCTGCGGCAGCGCATCTTCTTCTTCCATTGACTTGGGTTGGCCTCTCATCCGGCGGACTCATCCTTCCTGGGTTTGAACTTGCGCGCAGGCGGTCGCTTACCGAAGGGCTTCTTGTTGCCGGCAAACTTGGCAAAGGTGCTAGCGGGTTTGCCGGGGAACGCCGCACCCGGCTTGGCATAAGGCTTCTTACCGACGAATCCACCCGGCTTGCCGGATGACTTGGAATACGGCTTCTTGCTCGCGAATCCTCCGGGTTTGGCGAAGGGCTTGCCCGTGCTCTTGCGTGGCGCGAAGTCCCCAGTTGGCTTGCCGGCAGATCGGCTGCCCCCTTCACTACGAACTGAGCGGTCCGGGGTGAATGGTCGCGCGGGACGGCCACGCGGTGCGTCGAACTTCCGGTAGACGCGCTTGCCGCTTTCGCCGCTGAAGCCCCGCTCTCCGCTGTCTTTCGGCTTGCCCGCGAAGGGTTTTCCGGCAAAACGGTCTTTGGATTTTGATTTGGAGAAGCCGGTGGAATTGGAGAATCCCGGCTTGCCCTTGAACCCCGCACCGCCCGATGGGCGCGGCAAATAGGAGCCCGAAGTACGTGGGCCGCCAAACGCTGGCCGCTCGCCGCGATCCGGTTTACGATCGGAACGAGGAGCGAAATCCTTGCGATCGGAGCGAGGAGCGAAGTTCTTGCGGGGTGGCCGCGAGTCACCTCCCACGGACGGGCGCGCCCCCGGCCTCGAAGTGTGTCCAGACCCCTCCCGCTTGCGCCCGAAGGTTCCCGGCTTGCTGAAGCTCTTGCGCGGTGGCCGTAAGTCGCTGCCCTCGACCGTCCTATCCGCAGACTCCGCCGGAATCTCCGACGGTCTTGCCGCAGCCGCCAGCCTCCGCGCCTTCTCCTCCTCCCACGGCTTGTCAAATCCAGCGGAAGGCTTGCTGAAGGGCCGCCGCTCGCGGTCTGGCGCTGTCCCAGAACCATCGCGCGGCTTAAATCCCGGCTTGAATTCGCCTGCGGGGCGAGCCTTGAATCCCGGCTTCGCGCCAAATCCTCTTGTCCCGCGTTCATAGGGGCCAGGCTTTGCGCCATGCATCCCGCCAATCTGGACGGCTTTGCCTTGGCCAGGTAGCCGGTGCCGATCTTGCGCGGCTTGGGGATAAACTTGGTAATCCGAGGCGTGCCTTCTGCGGCAATCTCCGCGTCGGTGACAGCGCCCTGCTTCGACTGCAATCTCTCTCAAACGTCAGCGGTGGATTGGGCCTCACCCTCAACCATCTCCGCTTGCGGCGCCAGGAAGGCGGGCAGCGATCCGGTGACGTACAGCATGGTGCGACCCTCCACCGCCACGGTCTCCAACTGTCGTGCCGAGAGCAGTGCGTGGATCACGTCGCGGATGCGCGAGCGCGAGGCCAGCGGTGACAGGAAGCTCTCAATCTCGTCCTCGCTGGCAACGACCGCCTGGCCCAGGTAGAGCGAGATCAGGGCGGAGAGCGCCGAGGGCTGACCAGCGTTCGCCCCCGCCTTGATCTGCTTGGTGAATCGCGCGCTGCTTAGCTCCCACAGCGTGGCCACGCCATCGGGCTGGGCCAGGGGAAGCACGCGCAGGTGCGTCCAAAGTTCACCTAAAGCACGCAGAATGGCCGCCTCAGTGACCTCCTTGCCCACCTCAGTGGTGAGGTTGTAGGCGGAGAGCGGGCCGCGCCGCGTGAGCGCGTCATGCGTTGCCAGCGCCAACGGCGAAACCTTGAATGGGCCCGATGTTGACGGCGGCTGCTTCCACGCCTTGTCGCCGCGCAGGGTGAAAACATAGGAGAAGACCGCGCTGGATGCGACGAAGTCCGGAGTATCGCCAGGTGCGCCTGCGTGGACCGTCGCCGCGCCAGCGCCCAGCAGGTTTAGCGGGACAGCGAGTCCCTCCGCGACCAGGCGCGCCAGCAGGCTGCGGGCCTCAGTTGTCTGTTCAAGGGTGGGGATGGCCGTCGGCGCGCCCAGCACAGCCTCCACCAGCGAGGGCGCGGGAGAGGCGATCTGCGTACGCGGCACAAACAGCACCAGCCCCGCGGTATTGATCCAACTGCGCAGGTTCTCCATGGTCAGCAACGATTCGCCCTGCTGGTGCCACTGCCTGAGGCGTGTCTCGGCAAGCTGCGCGGCGGTTGGGATCGCTGGGTTGTTGGCTTCGCTGCTGCTCGGATTGCTCAAGATGGGGGATGCCTTCCTGCTGGGCGGCGCACTCGGCTCAGTGCGAAGGCGGCGCCACAGCAATCCTTCGCGCATGCGTCGGAGATGTTCAGGATTCAGGGCCTATGTCCAGGCCGGTTGCAGACAATTATCAAAGAGCAAGATGCAGGTTTGGGTGAATATCTAAGGCGGCAAAATGCGTCGCCGTACTTCCATTCTAAATGCGCTGGAAGGCGCGTTGGATGTCCTTATGCGAATATCGCAGCGCAATCGGCCGGCCATGAGGACAACTCATGGGATGCTCGGTCTTGGCCAACTCCTCCAGCAGCCAGGAAATCTTTGTTGAATCCAGCGGCATATTGATCTTGATGGCGGCATGGCAGGCAATCGACGCGGCAATCCGTCGTCGCCGCGCTTCGGCGTTCTCCTGCTGCTGCTCGCGCTCCGGGACAGTGAGGACCTCCTCCAGCATCCGCTCCAGCTCGCGCCCTTCGAGGCCCACAGGCGCGGCTTTGATGGCCAGGGTGCGCGGGCCGAAGGGCTCGGCCTCGAATCCGTTCAGATCGAGTTCGCGCGCAATCGCGGCGAACGTCACCATCTGTGCGGGAAGCAGATCGATCAATAGCGGCATAAGCAGACGCTGACGCTGCACCTGTTCTACCTCGCGCGCGCGCAGAATCTTCTCGAACAGCACGCGCTCGTGCGCCACATGCTGGTCGATGATCCACAGGCCCTCGTCGTTGGCGGCCAGGATGAAGGAATCGCGCAACTGCCCCAGCGGCTTCAGCGTGGTCAGCGCGTTCAGCGTCCCGGCTTGCGCTGCGTCAGGACCACTCTCCGCTGTGCTGGCCGAACCTTCGCCCACGGCTGTAGCGTCCACTCCATCGTTGCCGCACGATGAGGACGCATCCGCCACCTGCTCCTCCTCGTATCCCACGGCGATGCCCTGATCGCCGAAGGCGAAGCGTCCGGCGGACTGCTGCACAAGCTTCTCGCGCAACAGGAAGATGTCGATGTCGTCGGCGGAGGGTGCGCCCACGGACTCCTCGACGATTTCTTGAGCGGCTACAGCGCGCGGCGAGAAGAACACATCGTCGGGGGCGCCCGGCATCGGGCTGACGTCCAGCAACAGCGACGAACTGGCCTGCGAGATACCGACTCCGCCATGCGACTCCCCCAGCGCAGTGGCGAAGCTGGCCGCCGGCCGCGCCGTCATCAGAGTGGTGCGCACCGTGTCGCGAATAAAGTCGTGGACGAAGCCCGACTGGCGGAAGCGTACCTCGGTCTTGGCCGGATGCACATTGACATCCACCTCCTGCGGCGGCATCTCAAGAAACAGCAGGACCACGGGGAACGAGGTGGGCGGAATGATGTTGCGGTACGCCTCGGCCAGCGCATGCAGCACCACGCGGTCGCGCACCAGGCGCTGGTTCACAAAGATGTAGACCGAGTTGCGGTTCAGCTTCTGTAGCTCCGGCTTGGAGATGAAGCCGGAGAGACGAAGAAATCCCAGCCCAGGCGGCGCGTATCCCGCCTCGCGCTTCCATGGCGGCGGCTCGGGCAGACCGGCGCGGCTGAAGTCGGTCTCCGCCGCGGTGGGCAGCATCAGCTCCGCCGTCTCGCGCCCGAAGATCTGGAAGAGCCGATCGCCTGTGGTCGCAACCGAGGGCGCAATCAGCAGCGACTGTGTGGAGGAGTGCAGCTCGAAGTGGCGCTCCGGATGGGCCAGCGCGTAGTGTGTCACTAGCGCGGCAATGTGACCCAGTTCGGTCTGTTCGGACTTCAAAAACTTGCGCCGCGCGGGCGTGTTGTAGAAGAGGTCGCGCACCGCGATGGTTGTGCCTACGGGCAGCCCCGCGTCCTCCACGCGCGCGATCTTGCCACCCGCAATCTCCACCGTGGTTCCCGCCTCGTCTTCCGCCGCGCGCGTCTCCAGCGTCAGGCGCGAGACGCTGGCGATGGAGGGCAGCGCCTCGCCGCGAAAGCCAAGTGTGCGGATGGCCAGCAGGTCGTCGGAGCTATGCAGCTTGGATGTGGCGTGGCGCTCAAAGGCAAGCAACGCGTCGTCGCGCACCATGCCGTGCCCGTCGTCCACAATGCGGATGAGCTTGCGCCCGCCGCCCTCCACCTCGATGCGGATGCGCGTCGCGCCCGCGTCCAGTGAGTTCTCCAGCAACTCCTTCACCACCGACGCGGGCCGTTCCACCACCTCGCCGGCGGCGATCTGATTGGCCACCTGATCGGAGAGTATGCGGATCCGTCCCATGGCTCGATTGTACTGTTGCCGAGTCAGCCTGTATGTGAAGAGTCTGAGCGGCAGCGGTCTCTTTACCGCCTCGTCTTCCTGACCTTGCCGGTTTTGTTGCCGCTATCGCCCATGGTATGCAGGCGCATGAAGTTGGTGGCGCCGGACCTGGTGCGTGTTCCGGCAACGATGCCCACGATCTGGCCGGACAACACGCCTGCCTGCCGCTCCAGCATCACCTCGGCGATGGTCGACCATCCTGTCGATGCTGCGCGCATGTTTGCACAGGATGGGATAGGTGCCCCACAGCAGGGTCGCTCGGCGGATGATCTTTTCATACGGAGAGAGCGCGAAGATGGGCGGCACGGGGCGGTACTTGGAGAGCAGACGCGCGGTCGATCCGGTCTCGGTAAAGATGGCGATAGCGGCCATCTCCAGGTCTTCGGCGGAGTGCGCCATGCACTCGCAGATGGTCTCGGCCACTGAGAGCCGGCTGTTCTGCGCTGAGTTACGCCGTTGCGGCGGCGGGTCCAGCCGGATCTGGTGTTCCGTCTCGGCCACGATCTTGGCCATCATGGCCACCGTCTCCACCGGGTACTTGCCCGCCGCCGTCTCCGCCGACAGCATCACGGCGTCGGTGCCGTCGTAGATTGCGTTGGCCACGTCGGACGCCTCGGCGCGCGTGGGCCGCGGGTTCTCGATCATCGACTCCAGCATCTGCGTCGCGGTGATCACCGGCTTGCGATACTCCGCGGCGCGGCGGATGATGTGCTTCTGGATGGCGGGCACCTTTTCCGGCGGCACCTCGACGCCCAGATCGCCGCGCGCCACCATGATGCCGTCCGCCGCCTCCAGGATCGAGTCCAGGTGCTCCACCGCCTGCGGCTTCTCCAGCTTGGCAATGATCCAGGCGTCGCCGCCAAGCGCGTCCACGCGGCGGCGGACGTGGCGTATGTCGTCGGCGGTGCGCACAAACGAGACGGCAAACGCATCCACTCCCGCGCCCACCGCGAACACCAGATCTTCCTCGTCCTTCTCCGTCAGCGACGGCACCTTCACCGGGATTCCCGGCAGATTGATTCCCTTGTTCTCGCCCAGCGTGCCGCCGTTGACGATCTCGCAGACCACGTCGGCGCCTGCAATGCGCACCACGCGCAGTTCGATCAGGCCGTCGGAGAGCAGAATGCGCGAGCGCCGCTCCAGGTTCTCCGCCAGTGTCTGGAAGGTTGTGCCCACCACCGAAGCCGAGCCCTCCACATCGCGCGGCGTAATGGTCAGGCGATGGCCTGCCACCAGTTGCACCGGCGCATGGCTCCTTCAGCCTTCCGGTGCGGATCTTCGGCCCCTGTAGGTCTGCCAGAATGCAGATCGGCTTGCCCACCTCGGCCGAGACCGCGCGCACCATGCGCGATCAGCTCGCCCTTCTGCTCGATGCGTGCCGTGCGAGAAGTTGAGCCGGGCCACATCCACGCCCGCCCGCACCAGTTCGCGGAAGACCTCCGGCGAGCTGCAGGATGGGCCCAGCGTGGCCACGATCTTGGCCCGCCGGTTGTGGTCCACCGCGGCAAAGCCCCCGCCACTGCCTGGCTGTGCACGCGATGCAGCGATACGGTCCGCGGTTTCCATCAGCTCTCCCGGCTTCTTCCAAGGGTCAGTAGGGTTGATTGTGACTGACGCGGATATTCAGAGACGTTGAACCGCAAATTGTTGCAGTTCCATCCCATTCTATCAATCGCCGGCGGAACATGCCCAGGCGGAGATATTCAGCTCTGCGGATTGTCCGGCCGCCAAATGGGCCTCGACCTGGGCGTTGAATGGACATTCAGCTCCGCTCCGCAGAGTACGCTCAGCGAGATGATGTATAGCCAGAACAGCAGCGCGATGCCCGCGCCCAGTGGCCCATACACCTCGGAGTAGTTGGTGAACCGGGTCACTACCAGCCGAAGATCAGCGTGGCCGGGAACCACAGCACGGTCGCTAGTACAGCCCCCGGCAGTATCCTCCACCACCACGACGGGGGGGCAGACGCGACAGATGGGCTAGGCGATCGAACCACGCAGCGCTCGGCGGGCGCTCCCATGTGATAGATCAGCGCGATCAGGCCGACGCTGGCTCCCAGTGTAGTATAGGACGAGTCAGTAAATAACCGTTTTGCTGGCGAATTGCTATTCCCGGCGTCCGGTGATACGGCATGAAGCTGCTCTTTCGCTCTCTGGTCGTTGTTCTCTTGCTCTACGGCCTGGTGTTTGCAGTCGGCAGTGCCCTGCTGGCGCGGACCCATGCTTCGCTTTGGGTGACGACGCTCTTCGCCGTGGCCTTCGTGGCGACGCAGTACTGGTTCGCC
>CAWERM010000237.1:0-6109 GCA_963810995.1 uncultured Acidobacteriaceae bacterium
CGCTGCCGGAGACGGTAACACCGCCGGTAGTAGCACCCATGGTGACAGCAACAGGGTTGCCGCTGGAGCTGAATACACCGAATGGACTGGTCGAACTGCCCGCCGTTGCAAAGGCGCGGAAGAAGTAGGTACCGCTGGCGAGCGTGCTGCAATTGGTGCATCCAGTCGTCAGGTCTTTATTCACGAACCAGATGTTGGCTCCGCCGCCGCCGGTGGCTGGGAAGGTCATACTTCCTGCGATGGCGGTGAAGGTAGAGGTGGTACTCCACTGCAGGGTGTAGGAGGTTGGCATCTCGGTGTTGTTGCTGTTGGTGATTGCCTTGTATTGAGCAATCACCCCGTTATTGAATGCGGCCACTCCTTGGAGGGTTGGGGCAGAGGAGAGGGTGACGGATGAGGGATCGGTGAGGGTGACGCTGGCATTGGTCACGTTCGAGGTGACGACATTCACCGAGGCGCTGCCAACCGGGTTGGATGCATTCTGGGAGCCATATCCCAGGTTGTCCTGGAACGCCGACAGGGTGTAATTGCCAGGTTGGACGCCATGGATGGTGAAGGCACCCGTGGCGGACAGGCTGGTGCCCAGGTTGCCGTTGCCGCCGCAGTTGCCCAGCGACAGGTATATAGGATTGGCCTGCGACACAGTATGCGATCCGGTGTATGCAACCGTGCCGGAGACGGTATAGCCCAAGGCGGCGAAAAAGTTTCCGCTGGTGAAGTTAGCGTTATTTACGGTCGCGCTCAGGGTGGTGGGATAGAAGACGGAACTCGGGCCCGTGATCGATGGCGTGATTGTGTAGACCCCGTTGGGAACATTGGCGATGGCGAAGTTCCCGCTACTGTTGGTGGTCGCGGTCCCGATCGTGGTACTGCCCTGGGTGAGGGTGACCGTAAACGTCGGCAGTGTACTCACACCGCAACCATTCGTTACATTGATTGCTCCGCCGACAGTGTAGGTGGTTGAGACGGCGATGGTGTAAGTGGTTGGGTTGACCGTGGTTCCTGCGCTGTCCTTCACCGAGGCGGTGAACGAGATGGTGCCCGTGGTGGTGGGCGTGCCGGTGATGTTCAGCGTGTTAGTGCCGCTGCTGGCAGCCTGCATGGTGCCGTTACCCAGGTTGACGGAGCCGGTGTTGGCATTGGAGCTGTTAACCGTCCATGTGTAGGTGGGCCCCACTCCGCCGACGGCGACAATGGATCCGGTGTAGCTAGCGGTGGTGGTGGCAGCCGGAAGCGTGCTGGGGTTGGGAGTGGGCAGCGAGAGCGGTGTGTAGGCCGTGATGGTGTAAGTGGCTGTGGTGGTGTTGGCGGTTGGAGTGGCCGAGTCTGTGACCTTGACCGTGAAGTTGGCGGTTCCCGTGGTGGCCGGCGTTCCGGTGATTACACCCGCGGCGGAGACAGCCAGGTTAAGGGTTTGGAGACTGTTGGTCCCCGTCAGCCCTGAAGTGACCGACCAGGTATAAGGCGACGTGCCGCCCGCCGCCACTAGCGTGGTTGGCGTGTAGGCAAGACCGTTATACGCGTTGGGCAGGCTCGATTGGTTGGTGGTGATGGTGAGCGCGTTGGAAACGGTCAGCGACGGGGTAATGGTCTTGGTCTGCTGTTGGTTGGTCGCGCTGTCGGTGGCTGTGACGCTGATGGTGGAGGAGAACGCTGCATTCGGCGTGCCGGTGAGCAGCCCGCCAGTGCTGAGGGTCAGGCCATCGATATTGCCTGGGGTCATGGTCCAGGTGATGGCGCCCGTGCCGCCGGTGGAAGTAAATTGATAGCCGGTGCCATTGTAGGCCGAACCCACAAATCCGGTGGGTAGGGTTGGGACGTTGACCACCAACAGGACCGGGTTGACGATGATGGTGATGTTGGATGAGACCAGCGTGGCCGGGGTCGGCGTTGCGCTGTCCGTGGCCTTGATAGTGACGACGGTGCCTGCGACCACGGTGGGCGCAGTCGGTGTGCCGGAGATGACGCCGGTGCTGCCGTTCAGCGAAAGCCCAGCGGGCAGCGTGCCGGAGTTCAAAGAGTATGTGACGGTGCCGGTTCCACCGGTGGTGGCCACGGTGTAAGGTGTGATGGCCGTACCTACCGTAGCGGTGGGTAGCGTGACTGGCGCTGAGGGTGCGGTAAACACCAGCGGCGCGGCGGTGACGGTGATGCTGAATGAGCCGGCGATGAGGGCAGAATTGGTTGCCTGGTCCGTCACATGGATTGTGAAGTTGTATGTGCCCGTCCCGCCGGTCACAGTACCGGAGATGACACCCGCTGCACTCATGGTCAGGCCGGTCGGCAGTGAGCCGGAGGTGATGGTAAAGGTCTTGGTGCCGGTGCCGCCAGCGACGACGATGGTTGCGCCCGCATAGGCCGTGTTAGTTGTAGCCGCGGTCAATGCGCCTTGCGGCGTGGTGAAGCTCATCGGCGGATTAATCGTTACCGCAACCTGCTGAGTCTTGCTGTTGTCCGTGACACTGGCCACAGTGATGGTTGCGCTGGTGGCGGTGACGATGCCGGAGGGCGCGGTATAAGTAGATGAGGGAGAATTGCCAGCCACCGGGCTGGCGCTCATGGTGCCGCCACCGGGGCCGCTTACAACAAAGGTCGCGCCGGCAGCGCTGTTGTCATTCGCAATTGTGGCCTTGACCAGATCACTGTTGGCGCCGTTGCCATCTACCGAGATGGAGTTGGATGTAGTGAGCGTGACGGAAATCGGATTCAGGGTAATCGTCGCGGTGGTTGTCTTCGACGTGTCCTTGACGCTGGTGGCGGTTACCGTGACGGTGACAGGCGAAGTCCCGCTGACAACTGCAGGCGCAGTATAGGCTCCCGTGGTGCTGACTATGGTGCCCGCACCGGATGCCGGGCTGATGCTCCAGGTGACGCCGGAGTTGGATCCGTCGTAGGTAAGCGCTGCGCCGGTGAAGGCTTGAGTGCCTCCGCCGTTAAGCGTGATGGTTGCAGGACTGATGGCGCCGATGGTGATGGGTTGCAGCGTGATAGTGGCTGTGGCTGACTTAGTCGGGTCTTTGACGCTGGTTGCCGTCACCGTCACTGTGGTTGCTGAGCTGATGACGGTGGTTGGCGCGGAATAGACACCTGTAGTGGCGACAATAGTGCCCGCGCCAGAGGCTGGGTTGATGCTCCAGGTCACGCCGGAATTGGAGGAGTCGTTGGCAACAGCCGCTCCGGTGAAGGCCTGTGTGCTGCTGGTGCCCAGATTGACGGTCGCCGGGGTGATGGCGCCCACACTGATGGGGGTCAACGGGATGGTGATGGTCGCGGTCTTGGTGGTGTCCGTCTTGCTGGTCGCGGTGATGACGGCGTTGGCCGTAGTCACCGGCAGCGGAGCGGTGTATGTGACGGAGGTGGTAGTGACGGCAGTCAGTGTTCCGCCGCCGCTGGTGATGCTCCAGGTAACGCCCGCGTTCAACGTTTGATCGCCGCTGACGGTCGCGGTGATGGCTTCGGTCCCGGCACCTGGTATGGCGGTCGGCGTAGTCGGAATGGTGACGGCAATTGGGGTCAGGGTGACGGTAGCCGTGCTGCTCTTGGTGGTATCGGTTTTGCTGGTCGCGGTGATGGTGGCCGTGGCTGTGGCGACTGGAGTAGGCGCGGTGTAGACGCCGGCTGCGGTGATGGTGCCGACCGAGGCGGACCAGGTGACGCCAGCACTCGGTGTGATGTCATTCGAAACCGTCGCGGCAAAGGTCTGGGTTGCGCCTGCAACCATTGCGACTGGAGTGGTGGTGATGGCAACGCTGATCGGTGTCAGGGTGACGGTGAAGGTCACTGTCTTGGAGGGATCGGTCTTACTCGTGGCGGTGATTACTGCAGTGATCGAAGTGACCGGAGTCGGTGCGGTGTAGGTGACAGAGGTAGCAGTGATGGCGGAGAGCGTGCCGCCGCCGCTGGTAATGCTCCAGGTGACGCCCGCATTCAACGTGGTATCGCCGGTGACGGTGACGGTAAATGTCTGGGAAGCGCCCGCAATCATAGCGACGGGAGTGGTGGTACTGGTGACGGCGATCGGCGTGAGGGTGACGGTGAAGGATGTGACCTTGGAGGTGTCGCTCTTACTGGTGGCGGTGATTACCGCGGTGGCTGTAGTGACCGGCGTCGGTGCAGTGTAGGTGACGGAGGTAGCGGTGATGGCGGAGAGCGTGCCGCCGCCGCTGGTGATGGTCCAGGTGACGCCTGCGCTGTTCGGATCGTTAGCGACCGTTACGGTAAAGGTCTCGCTCCCGCCCGCCACCAATGGCGTGGACGATGGAGAGGTAATGGTAACAACAATAGCAGGAGGAGGAGCCCCGCCGCCACATCCAACCATAAGGGCCAATGCTGCGAAACCGGCGAATACGCGCGAAAAGAGGCGGACGTTTGACATGGACTTCCCCATTTTTTTGAAATGATTAAACATTCACAACGAACCACAGAGATGACTTATGCGATGTTGCATAAAGATCGAGCGATGCACTTTCTTTTTTGGGAAGTAGACAGCAGGTTTCTGTTTCTCGGCTCTCCCTGACTTCCGGCACAAGACGCACTGCGCCCGCGAATCGGTCGCGTGACTGTGCGGGTGGAGAGTGATCGAGCGGCGTCAGGCGAAGCTGAAGCCGCTGCGCGCGATGGGGAGGGTGCGGATTCGCTTACCGGTGGCAGCGAAGACGGCGTTGGCGATGGCGGGCAGGACAGGCGGCAGGGCAGGTTCGCCTAGGCCGGTGGGGCCAAATTCGCTCAATCGCCAGAAGAGTTCGACGGGTGGGACCTGTTTGAGACGGATCACCGGGTGATCGGAGAAGTTGGACTGCTGGACTTTGCCGTCGAGGAGCGTGATCTCATGCTGCATCTGGCTCATGCCATCCACGATGGAGCTGATGACCTGAGCCTCCGCGCCGGAGGGATTGACGATCTGATTGCCCACGTCTCCGGCGGCCCAGACGCGGTTGACCGTGATTTTGTTGGCGGAGTCGACGGTGACCTCTGCTACTTCGGCGAAGTATCCGGCGTGGCAGTAGTGGCAGGCGAGACCGTAGCCGTGACCTTTGGTCGACTTGAGTTTGGCCCAGCCGGATTTTTCGGCGACCAGTTGCAGCACTCCCTTGAGGCGGTCGGCGTTGAGGCTGTCACCGCCGCGGCCACCATTGGTCGAGATGGGGATGGGAGTTGCGTTGAGAATCTCCATGCGGAGTTCGAGCGGATCGCGACCGGCGGCGGTGGCTACCTCATCGAGGAAGGCCTCGATGACCCATGCGTAGGCGTTGTGGCCGGGGGCGCGCAATGCTCCGGTACGCAGAATGAGAGGCTGGGCAGATGTATAGAGCCCGTAGCTGGGGACGCGGCCGGAGGGGAACTCGGTGGCGTCCATGCCGGCGGAGGAGACCAGACGCGATCCCTCGCCGTAGGTGGCGAGGTGCTGCCGCCAGGCGACCAGATGTCCCTGGGCGTCCAGACCGGCGCGGAGCAGATGGGTGCCTCCGGGGCGGTATGCGTCATGGGTGACATCGTCTTCGCGTGCCCAGAGCAGCTTGACGGTGCCGTTGATCTGCTTGGCCAGCCACGCGGCTTCCACCAGGTAGTCGTTTTGCAGCCGACGGCCAAAGCCACCGCCGATACGGCACTGGTGAACGGTGACATCGCTGGGCTGGACTCCGACAGCGCGGGCTGCCTGAGTGCGTCCTTGACCGGGCGACTGGCTTGTTGTCCATAGCTCCAGCTTGCCGTCCTTGAAGGACGCGGTGGTATCCATCGGCTCCATGGTCATATGGGCGATGAAGGGATAGGCGTAGGTGGCCTCGACGACCTTGGCCGCGGATGCCAGCGCGGCATCCACGTTGCCGTAGGTGCGGAGCGTGTCGGTGGGAGGGGCCTTGAGCAATTCGTCGGCGCGAGCGGCAAACTTATCGCTGCTCTGGGCTCGCTCCAGCGCCGAAGTCCCAATCGACCTTGAGGGAGCTGCGGGCGGATTGGGCCTGCCACCATGTGTCCGCGATGATGGCGACACCGGGCTCCATGCCTTCGGCCACAATGGCGACGCCGGGTTCGGTGGTAGTATCCACGGTCCCGCCCGTGGTGGACGGAGAGGGAGCAAGGATGATGACGTGGCGGACGCCGGGGAGCT
>CAWERM010000238.1:0-12382 GCA_963810995.1 uncultured Acidobacteriaceae bacterium
GCTTCAAACTCCGTGGCCCGGAATTCAAACTGTTCTGCGACCAGGCCGCCGGACTTACCAACGAACAGCAGACCTCAATTCTCCAGGACGCGAACAATTTTACGACCAATCTTGATCTCCAGAACCAGTTTGCTGCTGCAGGCCTGTTACTTGCCCGTGACGGCACTGTTCCGATCCTTAACAGTGCGGATGCCCGGTTTGGCAATGGGGAGGGTATTACAACCCTTGACTATATGCCGATGAGCCATACCACGATCCTCCCTATCGATGCAGAACCTATGACCGCATTCCAGAACGAGGAACAGCTCTGGGAATATGGCACACTCACGGGTGAAGTGTACCAGGTTATTATTAACGAACGCATCCAGGCTAAATGCGAAATCCACCTGATCCCGAATGGCCGGGTTACCCTCATGCGGCTGATGCATTTCGGTAACCAGGTCCGTGACATTTACAACCGCAACACGATCGGTCTCTACGGTATCAGCCTTGCCGAGATGATTGATCCCCGCGTCAAGCAACTCGAAGATATGATGTGGGGTTTTTCAAAAGCAATCAACCGGTATGGGTATGGCAGGCTCCAGATCGACAACGACCTCCTGAAACAACAGATCGTTGAAGGGACGATGAACCTCAAACAGGCTACGAAGATCATGGCCACGGAACAGAAAATCATGAATACCCTGGAGCCCAACCGTGACCTCCTGACCATTGGTAAGACGGTGAAGGCTATCCCGGGCGGGTTTGAGAATGCTTCCGGTGTTATCGAGATGATCGAGGCCGTCCAGAACGATATCTCGTATGGCCTGTTCGAGACGGAAGCCGGAGGAAACCGAGTCATTCCGGTTTTTCGAACCGGGCGTCGTCCCAAATATCTGACCAGGATGCCAACCGGGTCCTTGAAGCACTGCGGCTCCAGGTCAAGGTCGGCTTTGAGTCTGGTCCCAATGATGCTGGTGTATGTGGGACATGTGGGCCAGCCGCTACTGCTGCACAAACTGCTGATCTGGACGCCAGGCCTGCTGCTTGCGAGCATTGCCGTCGGTACTCTGATCGGGGTGCTATTCATTGGTCGCAGCCTGGCAGCGCCAGTAGGGGCGGGCATAGGGGTGCTGCTAGCGTATGCGTTTCTGTTACCACTACAGGAACTGATGGTGGCGCAGGGTAACGGCGCGACGCGGACCGGACACCTGACACTGGTGAGCCCCGCCGTGCTGCTGAAGAACGCGCTGGGATTTGCGCTGGCAACCAACCGCATTCCCACAACGACGATGCGCACATGGGTCAGCCTGCTAGCGGTGGTGGTTGGCGCGTTTGTTCTGGCTGGCTGGGTGTTTCTGCGCGCGCAAGGGGTGGAGACATGGGAGGCCACAGGGAGGCAGCGTTGGATCATTGCGCTGGCGTTGCTCGCTATGGGTCTGTTCCCAGCTTTCTTCGCAGACACGAATTACGATACGGTCGCGCCACATGCGAACAACGCACCTGCCATTCGGGGCCTCACCCGTGCAGGAATACCGGTGGCGCTGGTCGAACCGGGCGGTCAACCCTCGCGGCGTTGCTGCAACTCGGTGCTGAACCGCGAAGAGTGGCCGCTGGGCACCGATCACAGTAATCAAAGGGATATGTTGCTGCTACTACCGATCGAGACGAGCCAGCGGGTGACGAATTTGCATGCAACGATTGCCGGAGACGGGGGGCTAGTAGTGACAGCAGACCCCGGCGCGCTAAACCAGACAGAGCCCAACCTGGAGGCGCACACCTACGCGAACGACTCGGGTCCGGTGATTGCCAACGGACAACACATCACTACGGGCTGGATGGTGCGCATACCGGTAACACTGGATCCGAAGAAACCATGGGACATTGGCGGCGACCGCTATCCGCTGACCATAGCCGCGACGTACCAGGTTGCGGGCGAGAGCCAGCCGCGTACGTTTAACGCACGCGCGGCGATCGACGCCGAGGTGGCGAGCGCGATCTACCAGATGGGACTAGTTGCATGCATACTGCCGCTTTTCTGCCTTGGAGCGGCCTTCCGGCGCTGGAGACTAACGCGATGAGCGCTGCGAGCCATATCCCAGTAGCCGCAGAATTCGCCGTGGAGATGGACGGCCTGACGCGACGCTTTGGCGACTTTGTGGCTGTGGATGGCGTCACGCTGAATATCCCCAAGGGGCGGCTTTATGGGTTTCTGGGGCTGAACGGCGCGGGGAAGACGACGACCATCCGCATGTTGACCACGCTGCTGCCGCCTAGCGCGGGCAGCGCGAAGCTGTGGGGACACGACGTGGTGAAGGAGCCGCTGGCTGTACGCAGCCTGGTGGGACTGGTGAGCGACGAGACGAGCGAGAGCCAATCGACGTGGACGGCGCGCGAATATCTTGCGTACTTTGCGCGGCTGCGTAAGATTCCGGATGCATGCGCTCATGTGGAGCGCCTGTTGGATGACGTTGGGCTGGACGTTGCTTTTCGCCGGAAGTTGATTGGGACGTACAGCACGGGAATGAAGCGGCGGGTGGAGATTGCGCGCGCGCTGATGGGGAAGCCGAAGGTGATGTTCCTGGACGAGCCGACGCGGGGACTCGACCTGCCAGCGAAGCGCGAGATGTGGAACCTGCTGCGACTGCTGGCCATCGACGAAAACGTGACGACATTCCTGAGCAGCCATGACTCACACGAGATTCGCAGCCTGTGCGACGAGATCAGCGTGATCAACAAGGGCAAGCTGGTGTATTCGGGCGCGACTCGCGAACTGGGCGCCGACCTCGATGAGTTTGAAGAGTGCCTGATCCGGCTGCTGACACAACGAGGGTGAGGAGTAGAGACAGGGAACAGGGGGCAGGGAAGAGGGAACTACAAGACTTTGCGTGGGTGGTGAGTTTGCGGGGGCGGGAGCGGGTGGGCCGGCAGAAGCTAAATAGAAGAGGCAAGACATCTACAGCCAGCGCGAGGTGTGCTCCCGGCTGACGAAGTAAAGCAAACATAGGCGAGCTAGAGGAGGCCGATGGCTCGGCCTGCGATACCTACGCCCAGCCACAACAGGAGCGAGACGACGGCGGCGGCGCGTGCCCAGATATTCGGCTTTCCTGATCCTGTGCGCAGCAGGGCCTTGCGGTGCAGCGTGAAGTAGAACAGGATGGCAGCGGCCAGCAGAGCCATCTTGCAGCGAAAGGCCGGGCTGTAAAAACACTTGCCGGCCTCCTCGGAGAGCAAAGCGATGCCGGAGAGGACCATGACGGTGAGGCTGCCGAGGAGCAGTCGACCGATGTCGCGGCCGATGTCGCGCGCCGATTCCCGCTTGAGAATAACACCGAGGAGTCGGAGATCAACGATGAGGACGGAACCGCCGAGGACGGCGAGCGCGAGCAGATGCACCATCTCGACGATGGCGAAGTCCCACTGGGAGGCCTGCATGGCATGGCCTAGCGGCGAGTGCGCGAGAGCCATAAAGAGCGAGTGCAGGGACATGAAGCCGGATCCTTTCAGAAGTAGGCGATAGCGCGGCCCGCGATGACGACTCCGCCCCAGAGGGAGAGCGAGGCGATGGCAGCGGCGCGCGCCCGCCAGGGAGAGACGCGCAGCGATTCCCACTGGTGTACGCGGCGATAGATGGTGGTGTGGAAGATGAGCGGGTTGAGGCCAGCGAGTGCAAGCAGGATGAGCTTAATCCGGAAAGCGGGGTTGGAGTAGTTCTTTGCTGCCTCTGCCCAGAAGAGAAGAAAGCCGCTGACGAAGCTGATGGTGAAGCCGGACCATGTTAGAGGCAGAACGCCGCGCGCGACGCGGGTGACGGGGATAGATCGCAGAACCAGACCCAGCATGCGAAGATCGAGGATGGCGATGGTCCCAATGAGCAGGGTGATGCTGAGGACGTGGATGGATTCAATGATAGGAAACGCGTTGTTCGACTCGCGGATCATGGTGCCGAAGCTGGAGTCGTACAAGAGTTGGCAGAGATGTTGCAACAAAGGCATAGCTGCACCTTATCGATACGAATTATTTGCTTGTGCCTGGAAGAGAACCATGGTCGGTGCCATCGTCCCCGGGACCGCCGTCGCCGGGGCTGCCGCCGTAGACCTTGCGGCCATCGGGCAGGGTGACGAGGCGACCGTCGGCGAGGTTGGAACCATTCTTGGCGCGATAGCCCTCGACGATGACCATGCCACCGATTTTGAGGTCTTCGCGCTTCCATCCGCGACGGCTGAGGGCGCCGGGACTGGCTCCTTCGACGCCCCAGCTGGTGATCTTACCCGGGGCATCGACGACATCGATGTAGAAGTAGGTGTGGGGATTGCTCCACTCGACACGGGTGATCTTGCCAACCAGACGCACGGGCTTGGTGCCGTCAAACTCCGCGGCGAAGGAGTGGTGCGCATACGCGGGGATGGAGGAGAGTGAGAGAGAGAGGGTGAGCAGGTGAGTGAAACGGAGCTTCATTGGAATACCTTTCTTGCGACTGGCAATTTCATGGTTTGCCGGGTTCAGGGGATGACGTGACACCCCATTTGGAGAACTGTTCTGCGATGCCGGGTTGAAGTGCTTTGGCGGCGGCAAGATCAGCTTCGCCGGCGACGTCGCCCTGCATCTGGCGGGCGATTCCACGGCCGTAAAGCGAGGAAGGCTTGTTGGGGTCGAGGGCGAGCGCGGCGTTGAAATCGGCGATGGCGGCGGCGGGATTCTTCATGCGGAGGTAGACGAGTCCTCGGCTATCGAGCGCAGAGGGGTCGCCGGCGTGCAGGGCAAGCGCGTGGTTGCAATCGTCGAGGGCAGGCTGAAGACGACCTGCGATGGAGTACGAGGCGCAGCGGTTACTGTAGGCGGGCGCATAGCCGGGCTGTAGGCGGATGGCCTGGTCAAAGTCGGCGATGGCCTGTAGTTCATCATCCTGGTTGTGTCGGGCTATGCCGCGGTTGTTGAAGGCCTCGGGGAAGTTGGGGCGGAGACGGATGGCTCGGTCGAAGTCGGCTATAGCGGGGTCGGAGCGGCCGGTGACGAGGTAGGCTGCGCCGCGGTTGAAGAGAGTGGTGGCGTCGGCGGGATTGAGGCGGAAGGCCTGGGTGTAGTCGTCGATGGCGGATGAGAACTGGCGTTGGTCTGCGTAGGCATTGCCGCGATTGCTGAAAGCGTCTGTGAAGTCGGGCTTGAGCTGGATGGCGCGGCTGAAGTCGGCGATGGCGAGGTCGAGCTGGCCCATGGCGTAGTAGGCGCTGCCGCGCATGTTGAAGGCGGAGGCATCGCCGGGGTTGAGCTGGATGGCCTGGTTGAAGTCGAGGACGGCGAAGTCGAGCTCGCCGCGGGCTGCGTGGGCGGTGGCGCGATTGCTGAATGCACCGGCGTAGTCTGGCTTGAGGTGGATCGCATGGGTAAAGTCGGCGATGGCCAGGTCGTGCTGGCCCTTAACGTCGTAGGCGATGCCGCGGTTGTTGAGGGCGACGGCGAGATTTTCGTTATCCTGCCCGGCAGACTGGATGAGCGTGGTGCAGGCGCGGATGCTGAGATCGGGATTCTTACCCTCGCAGCGAGTCCAGTTTTCGGATTCGGTTTGGGCGGGGGAGATGGTGGGGACAAGGAGGAACGCACAGTGGAGCGATGCGGCGGCGAGCGCGAGACGGCGAGACGAGAGGTTGGGTTGGAAAGCTGGAGCGCAGGCCATGCTCTTCTCCGCCGAATGCCTGAAAGGCAAGGGATTACGGTCGCAGGAGAATAGATGTTTGCTGGAGTGGAACGATGCGCATTGAGACGGATGCTATGCGCCGGGGCCATGCGCATAGTTGACAGTTCACTGAAATTAGGTGAGCCTACATATTAGGTATACCTAATTGCGTCCTCTCCTTCAAATCGCAGGTACAGCCGTAGCCCTGTTTGTGGGGCTGGCCGGGATGTGGGCGCTACCGCTTTGGGCGCAGAGCGGCACGAGCAGCGCTCTTGCGGGGAGCGTAGCGGACAAGAGCGGCGCAATGATTGCCAATGCGCAGGTGAAGGCCACCGAGGTGAATACCGGCGCAGTCCGCGTCGTTCAGAGCAACTCGGACGGGCGCTTTCTGTTCAGCCAAGTGAATCCGGGAAGCTACCGCATTGAGGTGAGTGCGGCGGGATTTGGCCCTGGAGAGTCACAACCGGTCAGCGTTTCCGTTGGCCAGACTGTGGCTGTCAATTTCACGCTGTCTCTCGCAGCCACGTCGCAATCCATCGAAGTTACCGCGCAATCGGGGCTGATGAGTCTTGAAAATGCGAACACGTCCACAACGCTTGAAGAGAAGACCATCAAGAGCCTGCCCAACCCCGGCCAGGACCTGACCTATGTGGCCCAGTTTGCCGAGGGCGCGCTGATGAATACCGCAGGCTCCTCGAACGACGCCAAGGCCCCGGGCGGCTACGGCAACATCGAATTCAACGGCCTGCCCGCGACCTCGAACGGATATATTCTCGATGGCTTCGACTCCAACGATCCGTTTCTCGGTCTGAATATCGGACTTTCCACGAACCTTGTCATCGGCCTGGACGCGTTGCAGGAGGCGACCGTGAATACCAACTCCTATGCGGTCGATCAGGGTCGGTACGGAGCGTCGCAGGTGAACTACTTCACCAAGTCGGGGACGAACCAGTTTCACGGCGATGTGTACGAGATATGGAACGGTTCGCTGTTCAACGCCGCGGACTACTTTCTTCATGCCAACGACACACCGGGCAACATTGCGAAGAAGCCCCGCTCGACGGTGAATGAATTCGGCGTAAGTGTTGGCGGGCCGATCCACAAGAACAAGCTCTTCTTCTTCGCGCATTACGAAGGCATACGCATCGCGCTTCCGCTGGTTGCGCGAACAACGGTGCCCATCGCCCGCTTATCAGCAATATGTGTTGCAGCAGTTGCCGCAGGGCGGCACCGATCCGATCAATGGAACCGTGCTGCCCGCACAGCCGCAGGAAGTAGCCGTTCTACCAGAAGATGTTCGGGCTCTACAGCAACACGGCAGGCACGCCCGACGCCCGTTCTCTCCTGTCCACTGGATGCGAATGGCATGTTGCTGCCCGGAATTCAGAGCTCGACAAACCTGTTCAATGGCCCAGGTTGTGCGAACATCCGCACACAGTCGATGAACAACTCCGATAGCGAAAATCTCATCGTCCTCAAGATCGACCACACCATCGATGCGAACAACAGCATCTGGTATCGCTTCCAGCAGGACACGGGCCTGCAGGCCGCATACACCGATGCGATCAACACAATCTTCAACTCGTACTCTCCGCAGCCGCAGAGGACGCTGGTGATTGGCTACACGCACTTGTTCACGCCGAATCTGATCAATCAGATCAACCCCGGCGCAAGTTGGTATTCGAGCCTCTTTCTGCCCAACAACTACGCGCAGGTGCTGCAGACGTTTCCGATCGTGCTGGCCGGAGGCAGTTCCAACGCACCGTTCAGCACGATTGGCGGTAACGATCAAACCTATACGCAGGGCCGCAAAGTGACGCAATGGCAGATCAATGACAACCTGATCTGGACACGCGGACGCCATAGCTTCAAGTTCGGCGAGAACTCGCGCAGGCTGGATGTAAGCGACTACGATCTCGGCGAAGGCGTCGTCCCCTTCGTCGTCTACAACGATCTTGCGCAGTTCAGCTATGGCGCCGCGACTACGGCGACGGCAGCCTTTCCGGTGACGCAAAAAGAGAGCATCGCTCTTGGCAACCTTGACCTGTACGCCATGGATACCTACAAAGCCAGCTCCCGATGGACGCTGATTGCGGGACTGAGGTTGACCTGGAACACGGACCCGGTCAACCAGCACGGTCTCTTCGCGCGGCCCGCGGGATCGTTCCTCGACATGAGCCATGACATCGCGCAGCCATTGAATAAGGCAATCCAGTCCAACGTGCGAAGGCTCTTTCCCGGCACGCCACTCTTTAGCTGGCAACCGCGTGCTTCGTTGGCCTACAAGCTGTCGAACAAGATGGCGATTCATGCGGGCGGCGGTGTCTTTAACGACATTATTCCAGCGCAGGTGGCTGACCTGGGTGCAACAAACCCTCCGTATGCACCGGTGTTTGTCGGCGGGATCAACGGACAGGTTGGAGGGGTGGGGATTGCGCCGGGAGTTACGAACAGCGCGGTAGACGCGACCGTGCAGGCGAACCGGTCCTTCCAGAGTGCTTTTGCTACAGGAGCAGCTACTCCACTGGCGGTCAACCTCAACACCTTTCCCAGCGGCACTCTGAATACGCCATATTTCGAGCAATGGAGCCTGGGAGTCGAACGAGAGCTGGGTGCGCGCGGCTCTCTGCGGGTCGATTACGTCGGCACGCGCGCCGTGCATGAACCGTATCAGGTCCAGTTGAATGGCTATCAGACGGTGTGCGATGGATGCTTCGCACCCTTTGCCTATAACCAGCCGCTGGACCGGCGTTTCGGCAGCGTGAACGAATTCCGCACCGGCGCGGGGAGTCACTACTCCGGCCTGCAAAGCAGCGTGACGAAGCAATTCGGCGGCCTGACGTTGCGCGGAAACTACACCTACAGCCATTGTCTCGACGAAGTATCCAACGGCGGCCTGCTTGCGTTTTCGAGTCTGGGCATTCTCTCTCCGTTGCCCGGCGATCTGCGCAAGGAGTACGGCAACTGCGATTACGACGTTCGCCACAACCTGTCGGCCTTCGGAATCTATGAGGTTCCTTTTCGTTCCAGCCACGCATTCTTGAGACAGATGCTGGGCGGCTGGCAGGTCTCGGAGACGGCGTTCCTGCACAGCGGATTGCCATTCAGCGTGCTTAGCGCTCCCTACACCGCGAACAATCAAGGAATCTTCCAGGGCAGTGGGCCACAATATGCGAATCGGGTTTCCGGCGTTCCGCTCTATCGCAAGAGCGCTGTTGCCGGCGTCACCCAGACCGGCAGCGTGCAGTGGCTCAATCCCGATGCGTTTGCGTCGGTGGTCGATCCCAGCACCGGCGCGTGTGCCGGAGGAGATTCGCCCGTCAACTGCCAGTTTGGCAACTCCGGCCGCAACAACTATCGTGGGACGCATTTTACCTACTCCGAGATTTATCTGACGAAGAAGATTCCGATCAGCGAACACATCACCTTCCGCTTCGACACGCAATTCTTCAACGTCTTCAACCATCCCAACTTTGCGCTGCCCAGCAACCAGGCGGGTACGCCGGGCGAACCGGCAACTCAGACGGGCTTTGGCGCGCTGACCAGCACGATCTCGCCGCCGACGGGACTGCTGGGCGTGGGGCTGGGGGGAGATAGCTCGCCGAGGATGATCGCGTTCCAGGGCAGGATCGAATTCTGAGGGGTGGCGGGGCGTGTTATTTGCGCGGGTCTCGGAGGGGGTGGCGGGCAGAGGCCAGGGATCAGGGGCGAGAGCTGAGACCTCAGCGAGTAAAGAACGCTCACCAGGGGCCCCGTCCTGGAGCACCCGGCACCGAGAGAATTCCGTGGGTGGGCAACCCGCCCGGATTCTCTGCATGGGTGGTACACCCCGCCTAAAACTCATAAAATAGTCTATCCATGCAACTTAAGTCTGGACTAAGTCTGGACTAAGTCTAGACTTGGTGTGGTTTGGCGCGGATGGATTTCAGGTTCGGGGCCTACAGAACTGCCTTGAACGAGATGGAGTGTAGATGTGCGCATATTTCCCCCTACTTTTAATGATACGTGGCGGGACATAACTAGTATGCCAAGTATTTTAAGGTTTTAAGTTGTTTGTATGGAGTCGGTTATGGGGATTTTGGAGGGTCGAGGGGGTTGACAGGAAAACAGGGGTCAGGGGTCAGGGAACAGGGAACAGGGAAGAACAGGCAAGGGCAAGGGTAAAGGCCCCGGGCTAAAGCCCTTCCATTCAGGGGCATTCATTCGTGGGGCTGAAGCACCACGCTCCCTCCGAAAGGCAACTGCGACGGCCACGACGGAGATTCTGGCTACGCAGAATGACGGGCCAGAGTAGGCCACGGCGGCGACGGCGGGGATGGGAGGGCGGTTTGCGCGGGCTGTTGGAGGAAGGGGACGACCTGCAAATTTGGTCATTCCGCGCTGCGCGCTCCATTCCGGCCTTCGGCAGAGCGGTAGACCGCTTCGCGGCGGCTGTTTTTTGGCCCGCATGAATGCGGGCCCTTCCGGGATGTGGCTCGGCTTGGCGGTTGAGGTGGGACGGGCTTCTGATCCCACATCTCAGATGCGAGATGTGGGGCACCCGGCTACTATTCGCATATGCTACTTCCATTTCCGGGGTAACCGGGAGGGACGCGAGAAACATTTTTCAAACACTAAATTAAATATATCGGCACTTCAGTCTCAGGGCTGGTACTCCCACAGGTCGTTGAAGTCACCGCGCCCAATGCAGAAGACCTGGTCTCCGCCGAAGATCCAGACGTTGCCGGAGGTGTCGGCCCAGCCGACGGCGCTGTCGCGACAGCCTGGGACGTTGCCGGGAGCAGGTGTTCCCTGAACCCCATAGGTGCCTGACTGGGCGGCCAAATTTGATCCGCTCATCCACGTCCATTGACCGTTGCTGAACTTCCAGAGGTCGTTGAGGTCTCCGAAGACCAGGGTTGAACTCATACCGAGCCCGCCGAAGAGCCAGAAGTTGCCTGCGGCATCAGTAAAGCTGGCCGCCTGGGTTCGTCCGCCCGGGATGTTGCCGGGAGCGGCCACTCCTTCGGTCCCGTAGGTTCCTACTACGTTGTATGCGGTCGATCCGCCCATCCAGGCCCATCCGCTGCCGGGGCTGTACTTCCAGAGGTCGTTGAGGGTGCAAGGGTCCGCAGGACAATCTATTCCGGCTGAGCTGGCACCCTCGCCGCTGAAGAGCCAGAGATTTCCCTGCGTATCGGTCCATGATGCGGCATCAAATCGTGATCCGGGAGTGTTGCCAGGTGCGGGCGTTCCCTGAGTTCCGTAGATACCGTCCTGGTTGGCCAAGTTCGATCCAGCCATCCAGGCCCACTGACCGTTGCTGAACTTCCACAAGTCGTTCAGATTGCCGCCATGTCCGGTTGAGTCCCATCCAGAGCCTCCGAAGAGCCACAGGTTGCCGCTGGCGTCCGCCCATGAACTGACGTCGTCTCTCGCTCCCGGCGTATTGGCCGGGCTGGGAACCCCCTGCGTTCCATACACACCCGCCTGCTGGGCATAGGTTGCTGTGGCGTCCCACCCGGTGGCCGAGCCTGCCATCCACGTCCATTGGCCGTTGCTATACTTCCACAGATCGTTTAGATTGCTCCGCAAGCCGTTGGAGTCAATGCCAGTTCCGCCGAAGATCCAGAAGCTTCCTTGTGGATCTGTCCAGCCGACGGCCGTATAACGGGCACCGGGGACGTTGGTGGGGGCAGGCACTCCCCTGGTTCCATAGACACCGGCTTGCTCGGTCTGGCTCGACCCGCTTACCCAGATCCATTGGCCATTGCTGTATTCCCAGAGGTCATTAAGATCACCATATTGCCAATAGGCAGAGTAGCCGATGCCGCCGAAGAGCCACAGGTTCCCTGACTTATCGGTAAACGACACGGGCGAGATGCGCGCGCCGGGGGTACTGCCGGAAGAAGCTACGCCTTGTTGTCCGTAAGTTCCGAACTGGTTTACGGAAAAAGAGCCGCTCATCCACGTCCACTCGTTGTGGACAGCCGGAGTTGAGGGTAAACCTGTGGCTCCGCCGCCACAACCAATGAATACGAGAGACGCCATTCCCGTGAATACGAGGATGCAGGACTTGATGCTGGTTCCCATATCGTATTCCCTTCCGCATAGGATACGCCGGGGCTGTGGTCCGGGTTCTGTGACCCACAGCCCCGCTATTATTTGCTATTGGATTGTCATGGCGCCGAGCGTACCCTAAGAGCCTTG
This sequence comes from uncultured Acidobacteriaceae bacterium, assembly GCA_963810995.1. Classification (GTDB taxonomy): domain Bacteria; phylum Acidobacteriota; class Terriglobia; order Terriglobales; family Acidobacteriaceae; genus Edaphobacter. Next base: position 11,843 of record CAWERM010000238.1, read on the forward strand.
ATCGAAATTATCGACATTGCCTACATGCGCATCTACAAACGTCACTTTCCGGCCAAGGGAAAAGATTTAAATTCCTCTCTGATGTTTTAGAACGGTTTCAACGTAGATGTACCTCGTCACTTCGAGAAAATGCGGGGATTCTTCGCGTCGCTCAGAATGACAACTTCAGTAAGTCTTGTTTGCAGCACGGGTAAATCCGGGCCCTTCCGGGATGTGGTTTGCCTCATGGATTGAGGCTGTTTTTCCCACTCATCGCAAGATGCGCGATGAATGGGGCACCCGGCAAAAGAAAAGACAGAAGCAGATTCCCTTCGGGAATGACAAATAAAACAGCAGATTCCCTTCGGGAATGACAAACAAACAGCAGATTCCCTTCGGGAATGACAACCAAATGGAATGACAAAAAAGGGTTACCGATATTGCTCGATGCGGGAGAGGAGGGCGAGTTTGCGGGTGGGGGGGAGGAAGCTGGCTTCGACGGAGTTGGCGGCGGGCGCTCGCGGAGCTGGTCGAGGGAGAAGCCGAAGTGGGCGTGGGCGA